>PLNZ01000020.1 GCA_003142915.1 Ignavibacteriales bacterium
TTATAAACCGACAATATTTGATTTTGGAATTTTATTGGGCAGTTTCGGATTGTTCTTTACCTTAATATTACTTTTTGCAAAAACATTACCGGTTGTTTCGCTTGCGGAAATTAAATCGGTAGTGAAAGGCGCGCAGCCGGATCATCGCGGAGGTAATCACAATGCCTGACAAAAAATTATTTGGTATTACTGCGCTGTTCGATTCGCCGGACAGTATATTAAATGCTGCAAAAAAAATTAAAGAGGCAGGGTATAAGAACTATGATATAAATACACCTTATCCAATTCATGGAATGGATGATATTATTTCTGCTAAACCCTCAAAACTTAGTTATATAACATTATTCATCGGCTTTTCTGTTGCCGCATTTATTCTATCATTTATGTGGTGGACTCTCGCAATAAATTATCCTCTGGTTATAGGCGGCAAACCATATTTCCCGCTGCCGGCTTTTGTTCCTATAACATTTGAGTTTACAGTATTGCTTGGTGTTTTATCAACGGTATTTGGAATGATTGCGATCGCATTTAATCTGCCGTATAATTCTCATCCTCTTCTAGATACCGAATATATGCGGAATGTTACTTCCGACNNCGGTGGAAATAGTATTGAATCAATTTATCAGCCGGAAGAAATTAAGTTTAAAGTTTTTGAACCGAAGTTTTTAATATTCCTTACAATTGTTGCAGTACTCTCGGCAGCAACCACATATATATCAATTGATAAGCTAATGTATATTACACCATTTGATTTTATGCTGAATCAGAAGAAAGGATCCGCACAGGCAGAAAGCTCATTTTTTACCGATAAGTATGAAATGAGGCAGCCCCCTGTAGGTACTGTAGCAAGAGGCTTTTTACTATATGAATTTATCAGAGTTGCAGATACAAATCAATTTTACGGCAACCCTCTTTTACCGACTAAAAAAGTTTTGGTGCTCGGTCAGAGCAAATTCTTGACTTTCTGCAGTCCTTGTCATGGAGATTATGCAGACGATAACAGCAGGCTAATGGCGCAATTCCCCCCCGGACCTACATTACATTCTGCAAGGGTAATCAGCTTTACTGACGGGAAGATTTATAATATTATAACGAACGGACAAAATGTAATGCCTTCTTATGATTCACAAATTACGCGGGAAGAGAGATGGTCTATTATAAATTATATTCGCGTTTTACAAAGAGCCCAAAATCCCAAGCCCTCTGACTTTACAACAATAAAGGAGTTTAAGAAGGAGTCCGGTAATGTCCAAAATTGAATCCGGATATATTAAAAAGGAATTACCAAAAAATATCGGGAATATTGGCCTTATTCTCCTTGTTGTTGGAATCATTCTCAGTTTAATAGCTTATTTAACAGATCCTGCCAGTGCTGCATTTAGTTATTTAACTGCATTCATATTTTTTATTTGTATCGGGCTGGGCTCATTATTCTTAGTTACGCTGGAATATGCTGCGGGTGCCGTTTGGAGTGTTCCATTCAGAAGGATAAGCGAATTTTATGCTTCTTCGGTACCATATTATATTCTGCTCGTAATTCCGTTGTTCTTTAGCATGCATAATTTATTTACCTGGATGAATCCCGGAGTAGTTGCTCAGGATAAAGTATTGCAGGGAAGAATGGTTTACCTAAACGTTCCGTTTTTTGTTGTTAGGGAATCAGCTATATTTTTAATATGGTGGCTGTTCTATGCCTTGTTAATTAATAATTCACGCAAGCAGGATGAATCATCTGACCAAAAACTCACCGCCAAAAATATTAAACTCTCTATAGCATTCATCCCGATTTTTGCCTTTACAATCTCGATAATATCATTTGATTGGATGATGAGTATGACGCCTAAATGGTTCTCTACAATTTTCGGCGTTTACTTGTTTGCAGGCTCTACGTGGGTAGCATTAGCTGTTCTTACACTTTCAGCCGTTTTGCTTGCGGAAAACGGATATTTATCTCCAAAAGTTAAAAGGGATCATTATTACAGCTTAGGTACATTAATGTTTGCATTTACTGTGTTTTGGGCTTATATAGCTTTTGCACAGTATATGCTTCAATGGTACGGCAATCTTCCTGAGGAGATAATTTACTTTATACACAGGTGGACGGGGGGATGGAAATACGTTTCATTGGCTCTCGTCATTGTCCACTTTATAGTGCCGTTCTTAATTCTATTACCGAGAAGTTCAAAAACTAATCCAAAAATATTAGTGTTTGTTTCAATCTGGATAATTGCTGCTCAATATCTTGATTCTTATTGGCTGGTTATGCCCGATATGGTTAATAACGGTTTTACATATTCCTTTAGCTGGATAGATATATCATTTCCTATTGCTGTTGCCGGATTGGTTATAGTGCTGTTTAATTCAATGGTGAAGAAACACAACCTGATACCACTTGGTGATCCAAAGTTACAACGAAGCTTTGATTTTCATCTCTAATATGCAGGATAAAAGTAAACATATGAAGTTTAATAAAAATATAATCAAAGATAAATTAGAAGACTTGAAGCAGCATCCCGTGAAGATACTTGCGCTTCTTTATCCTTATATTTTGTTAACCGGAGTTCTTATCGGTTATGCTTACTTAAATAATATCAGTAATATTGGACGTAATTCTGTTCCGCTTACTTTTCTTGATACAGCATCTAACCAGCAAAAAGACTTGCCTTTGGTCCAGCCGAGTGTAATTCCCAAGACAGATGTCATGGCGTTAAGCCAACCAAGTAATGACCTAGTATTGAAAGGAAT
>PLNZ01000121.1 GCA_003142915.1 Ignavibacteriales bacterium
TTAGTGCCGTCAAATTTTGTAAGCCCGCCATAAGTCCCATGTACGCCTTCATAAGACCCCATCCACTTATTACCGCTGCCGTCTATGGCTATTGAGTTAACCCAGTTATAAGGCAAACCTGAATTTGATCTGTTATACAAAGTTATATTACCTGTTGTTTTATTAAGATTAAGCAAACCTCCTTTTGTTCCTATCCAAATATTGTTGCCTTCTTCCTTTACTGTCATAATTTTTTTTGTATTAGGATAATTTATCCACTTAGGGTTCTGGGCAATAGTGATAGAAGAAAGAGCAAATAATAACATTAAAAATATTTTCATTTCATCCTCAAAAATATTTTGCTGATTAAAAAGGACGCATCCAAGCGAGCGATTTTGAAGGGAATGTTCATAAGCAATGTCGCCCTAATTTGATATATAATAACAATATTATTTTATGAAATAAAATTGGTAATGTCAACAATAAAGTGGGGAGTACAATATGTGTTATTCTCAAATGCAATTATAACAGGATATAATAATTCCCTTTGCGTTAGGCCTCTGACTGCTTAATGTCGGAAATGCAATTGAATAATTAATTCAAATACTTATTATCTGGTGCTCAAATTTGTTAATTGAGAGTTCATCGAATAAATGTTTAAGAATTTCCAGGCTGTATTTATTTGCAAAATAAATAAAATTAATTTCTCTTTCCTGCAGAACCGAATTAGGAAGGATTGAATTTGTAACTTTATCAATCTGCCGCAGTGTAGTCTCGAATTTTCTGTTTTGTGCTTCTATTGCTTTGCCCTTCAGTTCATTTATATAGCGTAAAATCCGCTCGCCGTATTTTGCGGTTGAATCGCTTAATGTTTTATCGAATTCAAAAAGCTTCTCTTTAAGCTGATTCATTTCTTTTTCAATGTTACTTACAGTTTTATTGAAGATTGCATCGACTGAACTGTTTGAGATAGAATCTATTATCTTTTTCTTCAATCCTTCAGGATCAAGCAGCAATTGGTCCAGGTTTATTTCAAATTTTTCAATTATCGAAGAAATGTTTTTTTCAATTATAGTTGCGGAAGATCTGGGGTATATAATAGGGGGTTCAATCTTATAGAAATCATATAACGGCATTATCTGGGCGAAATAAGCAACTTCACTTGGCCCGCCTACGTAGAATGCCGTAGGTAATATAAAGTCCTGACATATTGGTCGCAATAATACATTCGGGCTAAAATTACCGGGTTCATTTTCCATAGTTGCAAGTAATTCTTCCTGTGTAAACTTTTTCCTTTTTCTCCTTAGCCTGAATTCATTCTCAACCGGTTCTATTAAATATCTTCCTCCTTCATAACTGTAAAAAAGATTTATCGGTTTTACTTTAACCTGTGCATGATATATTTCTTCAAGCTTAGCGCTTACACTCACAAGCTTTTCGGTATGGATTCTGAAATCGGTGATCTCTTTCTTAAATACGGGCTTTAAAATTTCTTTTACTTTTAAATCCTGCGGATCAAAAATTATCAGACCGTACTTGTCGAAAAGCCAAAAAAGAAGTTCTTTGAATGATTGCTTAAAAGTCTTTCCAATGCTGTAAATGGATTTTATTTTTTCCATAAGCACTGGTGTGTATTCGGTACTCCGTAGATTGTTTTCAAGTTCCATAAAAAAATTATTCAGTGATTCGGTAAACTGAAGATTGCCCACACTGCCTATATTTTCATCTTCCGGTAATTCATGATCGTATGCAATTTTCTTAATTTCGTTATTATCATTTATAAGATATATTTCTCTGACTTCATTAAAATCGTGGTCGTCTGCCTCAAGCCAAAATACCGGTACAAACTGGTAATCGTCATATCGTTCTGAGAGAGCCGAGCTTAATTTTATAGCAGTAATAATTTTATAAAATGTGTAAAGAGGTCCGCCCATAATACCAAGCTGCTGGCCGGTAACAACTGCTAAAGTTTTTTTATCGCTAAGTGCAGAAATATTTTTTTGAGTTTTTGAGGAGAGATTAAAATCTTTATATTGTCCATTTAAAGCATTTACAAGATGCTCACGCGAATGTTCGTGAGATTCCGCAACTTTTCTGAATGTTTTTAAATATTCTTCTTTGTCACGAAAATTTGTTTTATAAAAGTCTTTAACATTATCAAATTCATACAGATAATCCAGGTAAAGATTATGATTCCCCGGGATGTCGCTGAAGTTTATAAACATTTCCTCTCCACAAGTTAAGAATTATGTTATCAAAAGTAACAAAAAGAATTTTCCGTAACAATTATTAAAATGGAGGACATACTATCCCTGCACATTAAGGTAAAATCCGTCACAAATGACTACAATAGCGAAACAATTGCTATTTAAGTGACGCATGAGAAATGTTTATTTATTTGTTTTCTTTCCGTAAAATTGTATGTGAAAAGTATAGTAGTGTTTTATTATTAGGGAATAGGGTGGTTCTCAATACCCGTTTTTAATAATATTTTAGAAATCAATAATGAAAAAATTTTTACCGGTTATATTATTTGTCTTCCTATTCACCCGGATAGGAATTTCTCAGGATAGTTTAAGTACTTTTAAATTCGATTTTCTTCCTGCGGGTATTAATTTCATGCCTTTAAAAGCAGGAATTGACGAACCGAGGATGGGAATACTTTATTATACCGCTAATTCAGATTTAAAGGCGGATATTGGAAATTCTGTAGATGTTTTGGGATTTAATTTCCCGGCATCAAAAAGCAGGATTACAGTCGGCGCTGATTTTATGGCTTACGCTTATGTTACTTCTTATCTGGCATATAGATTACAAATAAATGCCATTGACGGATTCTTTGGCGGGAATGCAGCATATTCTAAAGAATGTGATAACGGCAGGTTCGTTACAAGATTCAGATATATTCACAGCAGCGCTCATTTAGTAGATGGAGCTTGGGACCCGGTTACTCAACAGTGGCTAAATAACCAGCCTCCCAATCCATATGGAAATAATTATGGGGAGATTTTGTTTGCAAGAGAAAATATATTTGCCGGCAATTTTCTCCGTTATTATGCCGGCGCTTCGATGTCAACCGGTATGAAGACGGGGGACGAAAAGCTTAATAAGAATTTATACAAAGCCGGGTTTGAGTACGCCATTCCGAATTTATTCGGGACTTGTTTTGAAAAAGACGAAAACATATTTGTTGCAGTCAATTATGATTTGCGCGGCATTCCCGAATATGTTGCTAATCAAAATTACATGATAGGATTAAAGTTCGGAAGCTGGCAGGGGAAAGGAATTATTTTCTATGCTTCCTATTATAACGGCGGAGATGTATTTAACCAGTATCTTGATATCAGAGTATCAAGATTTGGCATTGGTTTTATGTTTGATTTTATATGATCAAAAGAAATGATAAATAAGAATTTATAAGAAATAAATGTCAGAATTTACAGCAATAAAAGATAGCAAACTATTTAAGTTTATTACAGATAAAAAAATAAGTATAATCCTGTTAAAGATATTTATTTCTGCGGGATTTCTTTGTTACATAATATTCAAAGTTAATTTTACAAAAATTTTTACAACTGTTGAAAGAGCAAATCTTACTCTTGTATTAACAGCTTTCGCTTTAACAACATTAAACCTTTATCTTCAATTTAAAAAATGGCAGATGGCATGTGAGAAGCTTCTGCAGTCAAATGATAAAAAAAAAATCTGGACTTCCTTATTTTATGGTATAGCTGCAGGCTCATTTACTCCCGTCAGGGTAGGAGAGTTTTTCGGCAGGGCAATAGAGTTTAGAGATAAATCATTATTGCAGGTAACATTTGCAACACTGGTTGATAAGTTTTTTCTTTTGTTTGTAATTACTTTTTCCGGCGCTTTTTCATGCATTATTTTTTTGCGGTGGTATTATCATACGCCGCTTTATCTCATCATTTTTTTAATAGCCGCTATCCTTGTGATTTTCTATTTTATATCCACGCTCGTATTTAAACCTGAAATTTGGCAGGGTCCGGTATTTAAAAGATTCCGTTCGTTAAAAATAATTACTTCATTAAAGGAAAAACTCCGGGATTTTAAGAGGCTCGATAGGAAATTTACAATCAGGATGGTAGTTGTATCCGCTTTATTTTATGCAGTTTTTATAATTCAATACGCAATACTGGTCAGTGCGTTTTCAAGTAACGCCAACTTTTTTACATTTTTATGGGCAGGAGTGCTGGTAATGTTTACAAAGTCGGTTATAACCCCATTTTCTTTTATTGACTTCGGCGTTCGTGAAGGCGCTTCGATATTTTTCCTTACAAAAATGGGCGAGGTCAGTTCGGTTGCCTTTGATGCGCCTGCAGTATTGTTTTTTATAAATATTATTATCCCGTCAATTATTGGAGTTATACTATTTTATAAGAGGGACAATGCTTGAAATTTACCTGCCCTGTTTATTAATTATTTTACTATTGCATTATGCAGTATTCCTTTTCATTATCTTGAGCGGACTGAAGAAGCTGAACTATACCGTATCGCAGGAAATAAGGAGTGAGTTTATCTCAATTATTATTCCTTTCAGGAATGAATCGGGGAACATATTAAAAAGTTTAGAAAGTTTAACAGCTCTTGATTATCCCAAAAACAAATTTGAAGTTATATATATAAACGACTCATCCGATGATGATTCCCTGAATAAGCTCAGCTCAGCCGTTAAACCCGGTAATGTTAAAGTAATTTCTGTTCCGCAGAGTTTTTCTTTGAATGCCCATAAAAAGAGGGCTGTAAGATTTGGGATTAAAAATTCAACCGGGGATATAATATTTACTACCGATGCAGACTGCATTCACCAGCCTGATTGGCTGAAGAATATGATGCATTGCTTTGAAGAAAATACCGGGTTTGTCTCCGGCCCGGTAGAATTTTATGATAAAAAAAGTATTTGGGGCAGTATCCAGAAAACAGAATTTGCAGGGCTTGTACTGGCGGGTGCGGGATTAATCGGCAGTAACAGGCCTATTATTTGCAATGCCGCCAATATTGCATATAGGAGAAGCGCTTATGAAGCTGTTAGCGGCTTCAGTGGTAATATGAACCTTTCATCCGGTGACGATGAATTTTTAATGCAGAAAATCTGGAAGGAGACAAGCTGCAAGGTCAAATTTTGCTTGAATAGAGAAACAGTTGTAAAGACCGGTTCAAATGAAACAATTGGACAGTTTTATCATCAAAGAAAAAGATGGGCAAGCAAAGGATTGTTTTATGCAGACAAACTTCTTGTTGTTAAGCTTATTTTAATTTTCCTATTTTATCTTAGCCTTGTTATACTACCGTTTTTGGCTGTCTTCATATCAATAAAATATTTTTTGATATTTGCGTTAAGTATTATAATAAAATTTTTCTTAGAATATAAAATTCTAAGTACCGGTTCCAGGATTCTCTTTTCTAAAGAGATATTAAAAAACTTTTTCCTTGCTGAATTATTACAAGTACCGTATATAATAATTGCAGGTTTATCCGGCATATTTGGAAATTTTACATGGAAAGACAGGAANNCAATATCACCCGGCTTTAGCCAATAGTAGTGTGAGTTTATAACAATCCCCTGGGAATATATTAAGCGTTTTTTATTATTTTTATCATTATGAAACTTCCAATTTTAGCATATGGGCATCCTAAGTTAAGACAAAAGTGCAAAAATATAACAAAGAGTTATCCCAAATTAAAAAATCTGATAGATGATATGTGGGAAACTTTATATGCAGCAAACGGCGCAGGGCTTGCTGCTCCGCAAATAGACAGGTCTATAAGATTATTTATTTTAGATACAGTAGAGGAATACGAGCAAAGTACTCTTAAAGAAAAGGGAAAGTTTGTCGGAGATAAAGGAATAACAGAAGTTTTTATTAATCCGCAAATATTGGAATCAGCAGGTAATGTATGGTCTAGCCCCGAAGGCTGTCTTAGTATTCCAAATGTTTGGGTGGACACTGAACGGAAAATGTCGCTTATCATAAAATATCTTAATGAAAATTTTGAAGAGAAAGAAATGTTTTTCAGTGGTGCAACGGCGAGAGCAATCTTTCACGAATATGATCATATAGAAGGAATACTTTTTACCGATTATGCAGATAACAGGGTTATAAAAGATAAACTCGAACGAATTTCCCGGGGAGAAGTAAAAGTTAATTATAAAATGTTGTTTAATAAGCCTGACAAACAAAAGTAAATTTTACTGAACCGTATTTTTGCGTAACATGAGTTAAATAAACTTGAATTGGGGAATATCCTGAAACGAAAAATTTGCATAATTGTCTAAAAAACCATTTATACTGTGCAAAATAATGAACATTTCAATGCTTAATACTTTGAAAATTGATTAAAATCAAGATTTAACAGTGGCATTTTTATTGTAAATGATAATAAAGATTTGAATTGAGTTGTAAAATGAAACGCTTAATATTTGTTTTGCTTATTATGATTTTTGGCGCTGCATTCAAAATAAGTGTTGCTCAGGATGATAATGGTGGAGGAAACAGGGATTTTTATGCGTCACTCTCTCCTTACGGAACATGGATAGAATTGAATAACAGCCTGACCGTTTGGCACCCGCTTCATGTACGTCGTGACTGGTCACCCTACAAATATGGACATTGGATATGGACTGATGATGGCTGGTATTGGGATTCGGATGAACCTTATGGAGCGATAGTATATCATTACGGCAGATGGTACAATGATGATTATTATGGATGGATTTGGGTACCTGATCATGTTTGGGCTCCTGCATGGGTAGAGTGGAGATATAATGATAATTATATTGGTTGGGCGCCGTTAGCTCCGTATGCTTCTTTCTCAATAGGAACCGGGATTAGATTTACAAGGGCTTATGAAACGCCCATTTCATTTTGGCATTTTGTAGGTTATCGCCGCATGTGTGATCCATATGTTTTTAATTATTATGTCTCTGACCGTGAAAGATATGGTATTTATTCATATACAAGGTACCGCACTAATTACGGCTATTCAAACGGACGGGTTATTAATCGTGGCGTTGACGTTGATTATATCAGGCAAAGAGGCGGTGGCAGGATAGTAGAAAGACAAATCCAAAGGGTTGATGATTCCCGTCATACCGGCGCCGGTAATAATGATAATTTCGTCAGAGCATATATGCCTCGTGAACAATTAGCAGGGACAAATAATAGAAATGTCGAAATTAAAAGGACGACAAAACCTTCTTCCCTTGATGTTTCAAGATTAGACATTGGTAATAGGAACCCGGTTGCAAGAAATGAATATAATAGCACATCAGACAACAGAGAGTTGAAAAGGACAAATAATAATATGCCGGATAGGGAAGCGCCGGGAAATAATCCGGGTAATTTACAGGAAAACAACCGGCAGCAAATCAGGAATTATAATAATCAGCCCGGCAGGATGAACAGACCACAATTAAGGCAGAGTAATAAACTTCAGCAAAGAGTACAGAATAATATCCGAAGAAGGGAAAATTCGCAGCAGGTAAAAAGAGAAAGTGGTAATAATAAGGGAAATTTTAATAGTAAGGTAAGAAGATAATTGATTTCTTTATTTCTCTTTCAGTTTTTACAAGCATGCTTGCGGTAAATTGGCAGTGCCGCTGTGGGATTAAGAAAAAATGGTACATCTTTTTTATACAGGCATTATACAATTGTAATGTTTCATTATAATTCTTAAAAAGAGAAGAATAAAATCAGGTATCTAACAAAGGATCTTTAATATCTTAAACTTGAATCATCCTTTTGTAGAATAATATTTTGCAATTGTATCGGCAATAAATTGAACTTGTTCTCTCTTCAAATCCGGCCAGCTTGGAAGATTTATACCATGCCATCCTAAATATTCTGCAACCGGAAGCTTTTGATATTTTTGTGAAAACATTGGCATTGTATGAACAGGGTAGAAAGTGGGGCGTGTTTCAATCCCGGCGGTTTTCATAAAATCTTTCAAAGATTCTCGTTCATCCGGAGAGCCGGTTAAAATTGAGTACATCCAGTATGAATGAAATACATTAACGTGTTCGGCGTGCGGCTTTACAGGAAGACCTTTCAGTGCTTCATTATACCATTCAGCAAGTTGTATTTTCTTAGCAATTTTTTCATCTGCTTTTTCAAGCTGGGCAAGCCCGATTGCAGCGCAAATGTTTGTCATACGGTAGTTAAAACCAAGAGTATCGTGCCAGTATTCTCTATATTTAGCCAAACCGTGCATTTTTAAATGATAAGCTCTGTCATAAAGCGTCTCATCATTTGTAACGATCATTCCGCCCTCGCCCGTAGTAATTGTTTTATTCCCATAAAAACTGAATGTTGAAAGATCACCGAATGTACCTACATTTTTACCTTTATAGGTCGAACCAAACGCTTCAGCACAATCTTCGATTATAAATATGTCGTTTTCTTTAGCTATTTTAACTAGTTCATCCATTTCGCAGGGATGACCGTAAAGATGCACTGCCATTATCGCTTTTGTTTTGGATGTTATTTTCCTTCTGACATCTTTAGGATCAAGCTGCCAGGTATCTTCTAAAGAATCAACAAAAACAGGAGTCGCCCCCGCATGACAAATATTGCCGACTGATGCAATATATGTGAACGATGGAACAATTACTTCATCACCCGGCCCGATTCCCAGTGTTATCAATGCAAGGTGAAGTGCAACGGTACCGTTGCATACGGTAGTTGCATGTTTAACGCCGATGAATTTCCCGAATTCATTTTCAAACCGGGGAATAAATTCTCCTCTTGATGATATCCATGTAGAATCGAGGCATTCATTAACATATTTCTTTTCATTTCCATCCAGTGACGGCTGGTAGATTGGTATTTTGTATCCCATTTCTTTTCACTTTGCAAAAAATTTAAATAATAATGATGAAATATAATAAAAATTAAAAGATTTTCTCAAAGAGACCACCAGGTACTACCTATTTAAAGAAAATTCTTTTGTCAGGCTAATAATCTTTGTGAGGTCAATCATCTGAATGCATTCAAGGTTATATGGACAAACTTTCTTCCAGCATGGAGAACAGAATAGACCCTCCGGTATTAATTTTATACCCCGGTCGTATAATTCAATTTCTGCGCTGCATGAAAGTCCGAACCATGCAATGATGTATTTTTTTAAACCGGTAGCCAGGTGCAAACCGAAAGAATCACCGGTAATAACGATATCGGCAATATCCATGAAACATGCGCCTTTTCTCAATCCCATTGTTGTAGGTGTAGCAATAATTTTCTTCCGGTCGGATTCACTAAATGATTCATAAATAAGAGTGTTTCTTTCAGTATCTTCTCTGCCGCCGAGAAGAACTACCTGTAAATTTTCATCTTTTAACATTTCGGTTATTAAAGTTACATGCTGTCCAATCGTCATTTTTTTATTTGGGAAAAGTTCTGAACAACCGGTATTAATTCCAACGTAAGTTTTTTTAAGATTATAGCCTATCTCGTTTTTATAGCTTTCAACAAAAGCTTTTTCTTCACCGGTTAAATTAAAAACGTATGGGTCTCTTTTATATTCAAGTTCAAATACTTCGTGAATTATGTCCACTCCGCTTCTTGTGTTTTCTTTGAATTTGAAATTATCATTATTTCCCATGATATAGCTGTACACCGCTCCCTGGTTGGCAGGGATAATTTTTCCGTCTTTATTAAGCAGAAAACCAAGTTTTTTCTTCGCAATTATTTCATTTGTAAAAGCGCAAGCATAATCTGATTTATCTGCATTCATTACATAATCATATTCTACTTGTCTCGCTATCATTCGTTGTTCGTCGGTCCATGTAAAAACTTTATCAATAAAAGGATTATTTAATAATATTTTTTCTGCACCCGGCATTGTTATCCAGAATATTGTGCTTACCGGGAATTTCCGTTTGATAGCATATAGGACGGGTGTGTTATCGAGAACATTACCGAGAGCATCTAAAGAAATAATGAGTATTTTTACTCCTGTTTTTGTTCCTTCGTTTTCATGCTGACAGCCGTTTTCCAAACAATTTTCATAAGAAAAACAGGGCTTATACCCATTAAAGTTTTTACATCTTGGTATTTTTAATTCTGAAAGATCCATTTTAATTCCTATCAGGTTTCGTTTTATCTGTTCAATAAGGTTTTTACGCTTGAAATAACTTCGTCAATACTTAAACCGTTTTCAATTCCGCAGGTATTTTGATCTGCGCTGCAATATTTTTTGCAATTTTCTTCCGATACTTCCACATTAATTGAGAACTTGTTCAATACCCCCTGATGGGTAATGCAGTTCATTGCACGGTGGCAGTGTATCCCTATTGCTTTTTTACCCAGTGCATCGGAAATATGCAGTGGCCCCGTTGAAGAGCCAATAAAAATATCTGCCTGCCCGATAATCTTAATAAATTCTCTTAAATTACCCATTGAATTCGATATGTCAATAATTTTACGGTTATCGAAGTTTTTAAGTTCGTCAAGGAAGGATTGACTCATTTCCCTGGCGGTTAGGATAATCTTGAGATTTGGAATTTTAAACTCACTAAATATTTTTTCGATAAGCTTATGGTATTTCCCTTCACTCCAATTTGGAGCTGAACCAAGAGATCCCGTATGAAGCATTATTTTGACATCGTTTTCTTTAATCCCAAACTTATCAAAGAAAGCGGCGGCTTCAATTTTTTCCTGATCGGTGAGAAATATTTCAAGTGTCAGATTGTCTGTCTTTACACCGATTTTTCTGGCTAAATCCATACAGTAATCGGCTTCATGGCGCAGGGAAGTATAATTATTCCTGGAAACACTTTTCGTAAAAGTCATAACTTCGTAAAGCTTATGCCCCACACCGATTCTGTTTTTTATTCCTGCCCACAGCATTTGATACGATGCACGCTCGGTGGGTATCATCATAAGTCCGTCGGTAAATTTATATTTACGCAGCTCTTTAACAACATCCCAAAAGGTTTCTTTTTTTAAGTCATCGGTTATTGCTAAATCCAGATGGGGATTATTAAGCATAATGTTTTTTGTGTGCGGCTGAGTAAGCGTGGCAATAAAAGCGTCAGGGTAAGTTCTTCTTAACTCACGAATCATCGGAGTAATAAAAACAACGTCGCCAACCCGGTCGGTTCTAACAAGTAAAATTCTTTTCATTAATTTATATTTGTACGGAAAAAGTTCCTCAAAAATAGTAATTCTTATCGAAATATCACGATGTTTTTGAAAAGAATTGAAGGATAAAATCTTAAACTGCTTAGATGTAACAACCTTTTTCAAAGCCTGCTTCGGCTGCTATTTAGTATTAACCTCCGAGGTTTGGCTTCAACCTCCGAGGTTTAGTTTTTCCGGGGTCGAACGCGGGGTAATTCATTATTGCAATAAATCATTTTGTCTTTACCTCGTAGAGGTAA
>PLNZ01000027.1 GCA_003142915.1 Ignavibacteriales bacterium
TTGAGTTTTTGTCGCATATTCAACCGTCATAGTTTCCTCAGGCACCGGTTTTTCTGCAACTAAATTATCGATTAACGCGTCGATAAATTCTGTCCGACTCATATCTCCGCGGTTATCGTCAATTTTTTTAGCAAGCTCAGCCGGCACTACTATTATTTTATTGTCATTCAACGCTTCTCTCCTTCCTTTTTTGTCTGCTCCTGCTGACAAAAATTCTATATTATACTTGTCTCGTTAATGAAACGGCAAGTTTATTCCTGTTCCTTNNCTGGAAATAACTCATGTTGGCGCTGTACATTATTTCCGTCTTACCCGCCTGACCGAGCCTCAAGATATCGGCAATTACCTCTACGCTAGATCTTCGTCTTTCCATATCAACACCTTCTCGGCGCGTTCACGGGTTTCGCCCGATTGCCTTACAACACCAACCCCAGACGTTGTCTTCACGTTATTCCTTAAAGATTCGACCATTATGTTTGTTTTTTCATGCTTGATTCAATTACTTACTTGGAATTGGATGATACCATGTCTAACCATGTCTGTCAAGTTTTAATATAATATTATGTTAAGGAAGTTAGAAGGATCGATGATTATAGTTCAGTTTAAGTAATATTGACAATAACCCAAATTATTCGTCCAACTATACAAGGAATAATCAATATCGATATTGATTAAAATGAGATATTTGAAGCGCTTTGAAATGAGAATAATACCGATAATTCCAGAGTCTAAAACCTGGTCGACTCCCTATATTACGTTTATAAAATACTTGATGTTTATTAATACCGGATCGACTTGTGCATCACCCGATGCCAAAAGCCGAGGGCGTCGGGACACCCCCCAAAAAATTTTAAGACAATTTATCCTTGCAGCGGAGACCACATGGTGTTCTTGCAATTGTTATAAAATTAAAAACAATCAGAAAAAACTGTAAATGGCACCCAGTGTTGGGTGCCATTTACAGGCGGCCAAAAATTATCGCTCTATTATGCAGTCTTTGTTTATCCATTTATTAAACTAATAGTTGAGCTGTATTGCTCCCAAATACCGTTTTTCATCGAGAGCATCAGGCGCTTAACCGACTTCGAGGTAATCGCGTGCCATGGACAAATGCTCTGGGTTGTCTTCATTGAAGCCGTGGGACTCGAAAAGTGTCTTCAGGTCCGTGGCAGATTTTGATCTTCTTCTGACTCTGCGAAATATGGGCTGACTAACGTTTCGGCAACGCTGCCCCAAGCTAAAATTTGAACTTCAGGATTCGTAGCTAAAAAAGTGGCATTGAAAGAGTCAAGTACAATATCCAGCTCCTGAGCTGAAACAGCCCCAGTTATCAATTCTTTGCCACTGATTCCGAACGCAACCTTGGGAAAGAACAGGGTCAGAAAACTTAATTATTTATTTATTAGTTTCGAGATAAGAAGCCCAGCTTATTATTGACAGTGGTAAATTGAGCTGATCGAAATCCCACAATACGGGTATCTCAATCTCAAGGCTTTTGTTACAACCATCGATCCCTTATTGGTTGAAGAATACAAGTAGTACCTTGTGTTAACCTTTATTGTTATTACTATTTATGCGTGATTAAATAAGAAATAGCGCCACCGGCGGTAACTGTGCTTCTAAATGAAGCGATGACATAGATAGAAACAAGTCCATCACCGTTTGTGCATATGTCGATACCGGCCGATGAATCAGCCGCATTTACTTCACCTGCTGACCATGGAATACTATAGGTGTCAAGATCCACACCGGGAGCATTTAGACCCACAGATTCGCTATTAAAAGCATCCTTAGGACTAGACGACGTATCATTAGTATCATCCGTCACTCCATCCCACATAAGATATTCGTTAGATGTCGTTTGCCTCTGATTGATAAATGCAACCCAGTCTGGATAAAGCTGTTTGTCACCCTCTCCGAAAAATGCAGTTAGTCTAACTGCAGCTGAACTACCTAGTTCCGTTCCCTGTTGGGGAGTTATAAAACCACTGATATTTATAACATTATGTCCGGAATTGTTGGGGATTGACTCAAATTCATCAAACAAGTACAGTTGATGTCCTAAGGTAGTGGAGTTATTGTAAATTATAACTAAGGACCATCCAGCAAATGCAGAATCGCCAAATGCTCCGGGGTGTTGAACACTATGGGTATCTGAATATACACCACCCACAGTATATGTGCCGTTACCGTTCCCGTATATTTTTGGATTTGCAGTACCATTAGCCCCCTGGCTATAATTTTTGACTGTATCTGTCACATCTATTTTGCACGCATAGTAATAACCATCAAAGACGTAATAAGGGACTCCTGAAACGTTTCCTAAACTAGCACTCAGTGTAAGTTGAGTATCACTCTGCACACTTGCAACTGGATATAGGGTATTATTGGGCGCATCTATCATTAGGTAATTACCCGCGACAACGTCGTTGGTAAAGCTAGTACCACTTCCGGTCACAGAAGTACCACTTATGGTAATTGTTCCGTTTCTGCCAGACCTGACGGGATAA
>PLNZ01000133.1 GCA_003142915.1 Ignavibacteriales bacterium
AATTAATTCGCAAATGGATGTTCACGCTTCACCCAAAAGAATTAGTCCTTTTTTCATCCTTTTGCTCGATTGAATTTAGACCGCCCTCTTCATATTATTATAAAGTATAGGATTGCACTTCTGTAAATCCTAAAGTCATTAGGTATTTGTAAAAAAATATTAAGTCCTGAACTCATAAATTAAATATAGAAATAAAATACAAGTAAAATTTTGATAAAAAGATAAAAATTTCACTCACAATTTTCAAGAAAGGTAAAACCAATGCAAAAGATTAAAAACGGATTTTTAATGATTGCGTTTATAATAGTGGTTGTGCTCTTTTTTTACTTCAGTGCAGGGGTTATGATAGATCGCGGAATATATGGAAGGTTGCATGGAAACGGTTGGGCAGGCAGCATGAGTTGGAGAATGTATCCCGCTACAATTACTCTCGTTTTGAGTGCTGTACTTGCCTGGCTGCTGTTTAGAAAAAGAAATAGATTAAGTAAGAATATAACATGACAATTTTTTCTGGATAAATCAAAACATCATCTTGGTGATATGGCAATTAAAACCCTGGTAAGAGAAGGTGATTGTGATGAAACCATAGTAAAATATTTAGAAAGAAAAAATGTTCGGATTAAAACATAGAAAGCGAGAACGTATTCGCAACTTACCATTTCCTGAGAAATGGCAGGAAATTTTGAAAAAAAATATTGCATATTATCATCATCTAAATTCAGAGGATCAGGCAGAGTTACGCGGTCATATTCAAATATTTTTACACGAAAAAAAATTTGAAGGACTTAATGGATTTGAAATAACCGATGAGATAAAAGTAACTATTGCTGCACAGGCTTGTATTTTGCTGCTTCATCGCGATACAGATTATTACCCGACATTGTTTACAATTTTGGTTTATCCTCATCCTTTCTTTTCAAACATCAAACAAAACTTAGCCGGCGGAATAGTAGCAGAAGGCGAACAGGGAAGATTAGGAGAATCCTGGCATCGTGGACCTGTCATCCTTTCATGGGACGATGTTAGCCGGTCTGCGCACGATCATAATGATAAGCACAACGTGGTTTTTCATGAATTTGCACACCAACTTGACGATGAGTCAGGTGCAAACGGTGGAGCACCGGTACTACCAAACCGGTCTACATATATTGCATGGGCACGCGTGTTGGGTGAAGAATATCAGGACTTACTTGATCATCTAAAACGCCACCATAAATCAGACATAGATTTTTATGGAGCTACAAACCCTGCTGAATTTTTTGCTGTAGTTACAGAATACTTTTTCGAAAAGCCAATCCAACTCAAAAAGCGGCATCCGGAATTATATGAGCAATTCAAAAACTTTTATAAGTTGGATACTGAAGCAATTATGTTAAAGGATGACAAAGACAGTAATGAAAAAAAGAAAGTTTTATGAAACATAAACATATCTCGATTGGTAAAATTCTTGGGATTCCAATTTATTTAGATCCTTCATGGTTCTTAATATTGGCTCTACTAACCTGGATGTTAGCGCAAAGTTATTTCCCGCTTGAATTCAAAAATTGGACGAAATTCGCTTATTGGCTGGTCGGTTTTATAACTTCAATATTCTTCTTCCTTAGTATTTTGCTTCATGAATCCGGTCATTCTATAATTGCAAAAAAATATAAGCTTAAAGTAAAAAGGATAACACTTTTCTTATTCGGCGGAGTTTCCGAAATTTCAAAAGAACCGCCGAAATCATCGGCGGAATTTTGGATTGCTGTTGCCGGTCCTATTACCAGTTTCGTATTAGCAGCTATTTTTTATTTATTAGCAAAAGTATTTGTACATAATCAATATCTTGTAGCTTCATTTCAGTACCTTGCTTTTATAAATTTTATTCTGGCAATATTTAATTTAATTCCCGGATTTCCGTTAGATGGAGGAAGAATTTTGAGGTCGATAGTGTGGGCTATTACAAAAAATTATAAACAAGCAACTACAATTGCCGCTAACGCAGGAAGATTTTTTGGATTCTTATTCATTATGCTTGGTGTTTTTCAGATATTTCAAAATAATGTTTTTGATGGTTTATGGATAGTATTTATTGGTTGGTTTCTTGAAATTGCCGCAATGTCCCAGATTCAAAGACAGGCGCTTAACGGTTTATTATTAGGGCATCAGGTGCACGAAGCTTTGTCGAATGATTATGGTATAGTATATCCTGATTCTACGGTTCAGGAAATTATAGATAATCATTTCATCGGCGCCAATCGAAGAAACTTACTTGTTAAGGATAATAATATAATAGTTGGATTTCTTACACCCGGGCGAATAAATTCAATTTCAATAAAGGATAGGCAAAATAAAACAGTAGAAGATGTAATGATCCCGTTACAAGACATTAATAAAATAAATTCCACTGAACCATTATTAGACGCATTAAGGTCTATTAACGAAAATGACGTAAGAGTGGTACCCGTCATTGAAAATGGCAATTGCATTGGAATATTGAATCGCAACAGTATTACTCAATTTATATTTGAACTGCAAAAGCTGGGGGCTTTAAAGTAACGGTTAGGTTCGTAAAGATNNATGTTCGGCTTTAGCCAAAATGACATGACAATTACGGCTAAAGCCAATAATGTTCGGGCTTTCATTATTCCCCGGGTTAAAACTCGGGGCTATTTAATAAAATTTGTAATAACTGTGTAACTTCAGTGATTAATAAAGTTGTACTTTATTTCATAAACCTTAATTGTTTTTCAGAGAAGCCATATCAATTACAAAGCGGTAATGCACATCGCCTTTTTCCAACCGGTCAAATGCTTCATTGATTTGCTGAATATTAATTAATTCAATATCGGCAGTGATATTGTGTTCGGCACAGAAGTTCAGCATTTCCTGTGTTTCGGCAATGCCGCCAATGTTGGAACCTGCAAAACTTTTTCTTCCAGTAATAAGGCTAAACGCTCCCACCGGAAGTTGATCTGCAGGCAACCCCACCAATACCAACGTGCCGTCAACTTTCAGTAAGTGCAGGTAAGTATTCACATTGTGCTTAGCAGATACGGTATCTAAAATCATATCTAATTTGGATTGCTGTTTCATCTGTTCAGCATCGGTGGATAAAACTACTTCGTCTGCTCCCAATCGTTTGGCATCTTCCGCTTTCGAAAGTGAAGTGCTGAATACCACTACATAGGCTCCCATTGCTCTGGCAATTTTAATCGCCAGATGTCCTAATCCTCCAATACCGATAATGCCTACCTTTTTACCGGGGCCTGCATTCCAATGCTTGAGCGGAGAATAAGTAGTAATTCCTGCACAAAGCAGAGGCGCTGCTGATGCCAAATCTAGTTTTTCAGGCACGTGCAAAACATAGTTTTCATCCACTACAATATTTTCTGAAAACCCGCCGTAGGTTTGTCCGCCTAAATGCTTGTCCGGTGAACCAAATACAATGGTATTGCCCGGCTCGCAGAATTGTTCCAATCCCTCTTTGCAGTATTCGCATTCTCTGCATGAATCCACAATGCATCCCACCGCAGCTAGATCACCTGGCTTGAATTTAGTAACGTGACCGCCAACTTTGGTCACTCTGCCAACAATTTCATGCCCTGGTACAATCGGATAAATTGTGCCGCCCCATTCGTTTCGGACAGCGTGCAGGTCGGAATGGCAAATACCACAGTAAAGAATTTCTATTTCCACATCGTGTGGTGTAGGTTCCCTTCTATCTATATTAATAGAATGTAAAGGCGCATCTGCTGCCTTCGTACCATATGCTTTTATGTCTTTTGTTTTCATATTTATTATTCTCATTTATTGTTTATTTTTTTTTACTCTGTCACTACTTGTAACCAAATTTAATTGGGTTAAACATGATTTTATATATCAATTTTTCTATTACCTAACCACTTCACGATTTCCGGTAAGTATAGCTTCATATACACTTCTTTCACATTCGCTGGCATCAGTTACCTGAAAAACGCCAAACCCTAATAAAGGCATTTCTACACCATTGTTTAATAGAACCTTTTGCATAATTTTCCTTTTGATTGTTTCTTACTCCGGTAGCACTTCATTTAAACATTTTATTGCATTTAAAGTCCTTGGGTATCCTATAAAAGGCAGCAATTGTGTAATCACACTCAGCATAGTTTCTTTGTCGTTTCCAACATTCCTATTGCCCTGAATATGCCCTTTCACCTGAGGCTCGGTTCCGCCTAAACTTATTAGCAGTGCAAAAGTTAAAAGCTCTCTTATTTTTATATTCAGTCCATTTCTTGTGTAGTAATCACCAAAACAATTTGCCGATAAATATTTTTGGATATGGATTTGATTCTCCGGAGATTCTTTATAATTTTTTTCAATCATTTCCCCGAAGATT
>PLNZ01000234.1 GCA_003142915.1 Ignavibacteriales bacterium
GTAATTACTTATAATATAAAGAGTTAACATATACCCCCCCTCCCCCATGATTCTAATGTCAATAAGTCAAGAACTCACCCGTTGCCCCTCAATTAAAAAAGAGAGGGGAAAAATTTATGGAAAATGGAATTTATTCCAACTCCAGCCCGATACTGACTAAAAAGTAATTTTAGGACGCTCAAAAGAATTAATATTTTAATTTTAGTTAAAATTCAGCCATGATAAGGGTCAGCTTGGCAAGCTGACCTACATTTTAGTAAGCCTCGAGAGTTTTTATGCACTATTATCGATTAATAGACAAGCAACAGTTGACAGTTATAATAGCAAATGAAAGCCTAGAAAAGCCCATATAAATCTAAAAATGAATAAAATATATAATAGGTCATAACGGGTAATAGTCATAATAGATTTGAAATGTAATAAGGATTTCATTTATTGACAGCTTGAATATCAGGGAGAATCAATATTGATTAAACAAATTTTCAAAGAACGCACCAATTTGTGCGGCTAAAGTATAGAATTTAATTTTTCTAATTTACTGTTTTTTTTACCAGAGTTTTGCATAATATATTTCTGTTTAAAAAGGTTATTCAAATTAAGACTTCTTAGGAGACCATGATTTTGGCAAAGTCATAAATTTGTGATAAGTCATGGTTACTTTATATATCTTTTGCGTAAGGTGATTTAATAATTAAATTATGGAAATGAATATTAAAAGTTAATACCGAAGTGTTATTAATTTATTAGGAAAGAACTATATACTTCCTGAAGTTAAAAAATCATTTATAGCTGATGCGGCTTTTTTACCGGCTCCCATAGCAAGGATTACAGTAGCGCCGCCCGATACTATATCTCCGCCGGCAAAGACTCCTTCTTTAGATGTCTTCATTGTTGCTTCATCAACAATAATGTTTCCCCACCTGGTATATTGTAAATCAGGAGTAGTTTTCTGAATTATAGGGTTAGAACCATTACCAATGGCAATTACAGCCATATCAATTTTTAATTCATATTCTGATTCCCTGATAGGAACCGGTTTCCGTCTTCCTGAAGAATCAGGTTCTCCAAGTTCCATCTTTTGCAGAGTAACCCCTGTAAGCCAGCCCGCTTCATCACCGGTAAACTCTAAGGGATTTGCAAGGGAAATAAATTCAATNNAGCCTTTTTGATGTTCTTACCGCATCCATGGCGGTATTTCCGCCGCCGAACACTGCAATATTCTTATCCTTGCAATTGAAAACAGGCGTATCAAAATCAGGAAATTTATAGGCTTTCATGAGATTGACACGGGTTAAGAATTCATTTGCAGAATAAACGCCGTTTAGATTTTCACCCGGGATTTTCAGAAAATACGGAAGTCCGGCACCGACAGCAATAAACACAGCATCATAGCCGTCTTGCATAAGCTCATCTACTGTATCGGTAAAACCGATTACCGCATTTGTTTGGAATTCCACTCCGATTTTCCGTAAAGATTCCACTTCAACTTTAACAATATCTTTAGGTAAACGAAATTCCGGGATACCGTAGATTAATACACCGCCAAGTTCATGGAGCGCTTCAAAAACCGTAACATTATGCCCCATTTGAATTAAATCTCCGGCGCAGCTTAATCCCGCAGGGCCGCTGCCGATAACCGCCACTTTCTTCCCGCTCTTAGGTTTTATTACAGGATCTTTTGCCCCATTATGTTCTCTTTCATAATCTGCAACAAATCTTTCAAGCCTGCCTATTGCTACAGGTTCATTTTTTTTACCTACAATACATTTTACTTCGCACTGTTCTTCCTGCGGACATACCCTTCCGCAGACAGCGGGGAGCATATTATCTTCTTTAATTTTTGCTGCTGCGCCTAAATAATCTCCTTCGGCAACAAGTACAATGAAATCTTTAATTTTTACATTAACCGGGCAGCCTGCAATACAAGTAGGCTTGGGGCACTGTATGCATCTAAGCGCTTCCAGCTTTGCAAGTTCTTCGGTATAGCCCAAATTGACTTCTAAAAAATTAGCGCTCCTTTCTAAGCTATCCTGCTCCGGCATCTTTTGACGCGGGATTTTCATTTTATCTTTGTTGGAAATCTTTCCCAAGTACTTTCTCCGGTTATATTGAACTCTAATTTAATATCTCACGTTACGCCGTTATTAAAATTTTATTAAATAGCCCCAACATAAATGTTGGGGCTATTTTAAACAATTTTTTGGGTAAGTTTAGCTACTTACATTCGTTCAATCCGTCCTCGACATTATTTAATATTGCTTCTTCGGAATGGCACCTGTAATTTTTTAGCGCCGTTTCTTCATCACTTCTATAAATTCTGTTCCTTCTCTCAAGAAGTTCAAAATCAACTTTATGTGCATCAAACTCAGGTCCGTCGACACAGACGAAAACAGTTTTATTATCAACGATTGCCCTGCAGCCGCCGCACATACCGGTGCCATCCACCATAATTGGATTCAAACTGACAAAAGTTTTTATTTTCTGCTTGCGGGTTACTTCGGCAATTGCCTTCATCATTGGAATAGGGCCGATTGCAAGGACAAAATCTATCTGGCGCTTTGCTTCTATTAATTCTTTTAATTTATCCGTAACAAATCCATGATAGCCGTAGCTTCCATCATCCGTAGTAACGAAGACTTCATCGCAGACATCTTTCATCTCATTTTCAAGTATTACATATTCTTTAGATCTGCCGCCAATAATAGAAATCGTATAGTTGCCTGCCTGCTTCAAAGCTACGGCAGTAGGATATGCAATTGCTGCACCTACACCGCCGCCGATGCTAACGGCAACACCGAATTTTTCTATATGTGAAGGTTTTCCGAGGGGGCCGACTACATCCATTATGAAATCACCGGTTCCGAGCTCATTTAAACTCTGTGTAGTCTTTCCTGCGCCTTGTACAATTATTGTTATTGAACCCTCATCTAAATTAGAATCTGCTATGGTTAGCGGGACTCTTTCTCCATTTTGACCGGTACGGATAATCACGAACTGTCCTGCTTTTCTTTTTTTAGCAATTTTAGGAGCCTCGATTCTAAATCTTTTAATATTCGGTGCAATAAACTCCGCATTAATTATTTTGTACATACTTGCACTCTTAGCAACTTATGGTTTAGTATTTTGTTTAAGTCTGTTAGTCGCGCCAACCACAGCGACTGCAGTCATATTAATGATGTCATCAACCGTAGCGCCGCGTTGAAGAACGTGAACTGATTTTTTCATACCCATTAGAATAGGGCCGATAACTGTTGCCTGGCCTATTCTTGCCATTAACTTATAAGCAATGTTACCCGAATTAAGATCAGGGAAAACCAAAACATTAGCTTTGCCTTTAAGATCGGAGAATGGATAAATATCATTCAATATTTCAGGAATAACCGCCGTATCTGCTTGCATTTCGCCGTCTATTGTCAGATCAGGACGAAGTTTTTTAACAATCTTTACAGCTTCGCTTACCTTAACTGATTCAGGATATTTGGCGCTTCCGAAATTACTGAATGATAACATTGCCACTTTTGGATTAACTTCAAATGCGCGTGCAATATCCGCAGCAGAAATAGCAATCTCGGCAAGGTCCGACGAATTCGGATTAACATTAACGGTTGTATCTGCAAAGAAGAAAACATCTTTTTTAGTAAGAACTATATAAAGTCCGGATACAAGTTTAAACCCGTCTTTAATTCCTACACATTGAAGAGCCGGCTTAATTGTATTTGGATAATCAGTCGTTAAGCCGCTGATTAAGGCATCGGCATCATCCTGATCGCACATCATAGACCCATAATATATGGGAGCTTTCATTAACTCTCTTGCTTGTCTTAAAGTGGCGCCTTTGCGACGTCTTTTATTAAAAAATGCCTGTGCATATCCTTCACATCTTGAACAGGTTTCAGGCTCAAATATTTCAAATTCTTTTTCATCATAATCGAGACTGTTTATAATTTCTTTAATTTTATCCGAATTGCCGAGAAGAATCGGTTTTGCAATATTATCATTGTGGCAAACATGAGCAGCACGGATTATTTTTTCTTCTTCGCCTTCAGGAAAAACGACTCTTTTGGGACTCTTCTGGGCTTTATGAACCATAACGCGGATAATTTCTTTTGACAAGCCGAGTCGTTCTTTTAATTCTTCTTCATAAGAGTTCCAGTCTTTAATCTTTTCCCTTGCAACACCGGTTTCAATTGCCGCTTTTGCAACTGCAGGTGCAACATACCAAAGGACTCTCGGATCAAACGGCTTAGGAATTATATAATTCCTGCCAAATTCAAAACTTTCACCGCCGTATGCGTTAAAAACCGTTTCAGGAACTATCTCTTTAGTAAGAGATGCCAGCGCATTTACAGCAGCCATTTTCATTTCCTCATTTATTGCGGAAGCTCTTACATCCAAAGCGCCCCGGAATATAAACGGAAATCCAAGCACATTATTCACCTGGTTCGGAAAATCACTTCTGCCGGTTGCCATAATTAGATCTTCACGCACAGAAACAGCTTCATCATACATAATTTCAGGATCAGGATTTGCCATAGCAAATACAATCGGATTTGCCGCCATGCTTTTTACCATTTCTTTGGATACAACTCCTCCAACCGATAGCCCGACAAATACATCAGCGTCTTTCATTCCATCTGCAAGTGATTTGTATTCTTTTTCGGAAGCGAATTTAATTTTGTATTTATTTAAATCTTTGCGGCTCTTAGTAATACATCCCTTGGAATCGAACATTGTAATATTTTCTCTTTTTGCGCCTGCCCTTATATATAGATTGCAACAAGAGATAGCCGCCGCGCCGGCGCCGTTTACAACTATCTTCAAATCCGACAATTTTTTACCTGTAATTTCTGCGGCATTAATTAATGCGGCACAAGAAATTATTGCCGTTCCATGTTGATCGTCATGAAATACGGGAATATTCATTGTTGCTTTCAAAGTCTCTTCAATCTCAAAACACTCAGGCGCTTTAATATCTTCAAGATTTATGCCCCCGAATGTCGGTTCAAGAAGCTGAACCGTTCTGATAATTTCTTTTGGGTCTTTTGTTTTAAGTTCGATATCAAATACATCAATATCGGCAAATCTTTTAAAAAGTACGCCTTTACCTTCCATAACAGGTTTTCCGGCATGAGGTCCAATATCGCCTAGACCCAGCACTGCCGTACCATTCGAGATAACTGCGACCAGATTACCTTTTGCAGTATACTTATAAACATCATCATCATTTTTTGCAATTGCACGGCATGGCTCTGCCACACCGGGAGTGTATGCCAGGGATAAATCCCTTGAAGTCAGACAAGGTTTAGTAGGAACAACTTCTATTTTACCACGTCTGCCCTGGCTATGGTAATCAAGCGCCTCTTCAATACGAATTTTCATTTTTCCTCCTTTTATTCATTCCCTCTCCTGGAGGGTAAGAATTTATTAAACAAATTGTACTAATATTTAAATATGAGAAGAAAGGATTCATAATAACATTTCGAACAAAATCATTTCTATAAAATATATATTCTCTGACCCAAATCATTGATCTATTACTTAAAGAATTCCTCAATCTTTTCTTACCGTACTTATAAACTTCCATACCTATTTATCGAAAGGCTGATTTTTTCTAATAATCCCCATAAAGTGTGCCATATAAATATCTTTTAAATAAATTTCTTGAAAAATTTCAGATTAAAATGAATTTTGCGTATAAGCTAAAAAATAATTACTTCCGTAAAATGTAGAAAATGTGAAATCAACTATGGTTTCGCAATTAACGCTTCAGTTTATCAAATTATTTATGAAAAACCTATTGACAAAAGAACTTTTTCTGTCGTTTTTTATACGTATAAGAAAAGAGTGTTTTTGCACTTATTTTGGTTCTATTTCCCACTTTTGAAAAAATTTTTCTAAGGTTAGGAAGAAAGAGGGTGGAAAAGATTATTGAAAACCAATCCGTAATTTTTTACAGTTCACGCCTGTATTCTTTTTCCAACTCTAACTGTGAACCGGGAAGAAAAGCCCCGGCAGGATTATATACAAGATTAAATATCAGCCCGGAATTTTCATTGCCAAACCCAAGGC
>PLNZ01000243.1:0-12501 GCA_003142915.1 Ignavibacteriales bacterium
CTCTATTTGATGCTTGGATGTTTAGGCATACCGGTGTTTGCACAAATACCCGATAATTCAATTGGAATTGCACGTCTATTTGGACCAACAGGCGGTTATTTACTCGCATTTCCCGTCGGCGCTTTAATTTCGGGGTATTTAGTGGGAAAACTTAAGGGAACCGGTTCAAGCGTGAAAAAATATACAGGTGTTTTTCTATCATTTTTATTAGGCGAAATTATAATTATAAGTCTTGGTGCATTATTCTTAAGCGCGTTTTATTTAAAGGATTTAAAAGAGGCATTTATAATAGGTGCCGCTGTTTTTATGATCTGGACAGTCGCAAAAGTTGTAATAGGAACCGGAATTTATTTCGGGATAAATAAGGGAATTGCAAAATTCCTGAAATAGTTTTCTTAAAATAAGAAAAAAATATTTTTGGATAGAACAGGGATACCTTTATGGGGTTTAAAAATATCGTCTTTATTACTTTATTTATTCCGGCAATGGGTTTTTTTATTCGTAATTGCAGCAAGCTAATAAAATATATAAAAGTTGCAAAAAAGAAAGACGATAGGTTCGATGAAATTGGACAAAGAGTCAAGCATGTAATCATAGTAGTTTTTGGTCATTCTAAACTTTTCAGGGATCCTAAAGCAGGTATACTTCACTTCTTTATTTTTTGGGGATTCATCTTGTTTTTATTTGCAGTACTTGAGACATTCATACAGGGGTTTTATTCTTCTTTTAGTTTGTCATTTGCCGGTTGGTTTTATTCTGCGGTTACACTCATGGAGGATGTATTTGGTATTTTGGTTATTTTATCTATACTGTATGCGCTTTATAGAAGATTTATAATTCATGTTCCAAGGCTTAAAGTTGAAAAAAGCGGTAAAGTGGATGCAGCGGCAATTTTATTAATGATACTCTTTATATGCATTACCATGTTTGGTCAAAATATTTCTTCTATTGCTATGCGTGGATTTTCACCCAAACCCTATGAATTTCATCCTGTTTCTGCTTTTCTTAGTTCTCTTTTATATAACTCTAATTCATTTAATATGCGGCAAAATTATGAATTCTTCTGGTGGACGCATATAATTATTGTTCTCACATTTTTAAATTATCTGCCGTATTCAAAACACCTTCATATTCTTACCTCCGTACCAAATATTTTCTTTTCAAATTTAAATCCGGTTAGAAATACCTTAAAACCGCTTAATATGGAAGATGAGAGTATTGAAGTTTACGGCGCAGGAGATATTGATCAATTTTCATGGAAACAACTTTTAGACGGTTATGCTTGTACGGAATGCGGTAGATGTACTGCTGCGTGCCCGGCGGCTGAGGTAGGTAAGTCTTTGTCCCCAAGAAAAATTATTACAGACATAAGAAGAAGAACAGCGGAAAAAGCGCCCCTGCTGGCTAAAGGTATTTTTAAGAGAAATTCCTTTGAAAAAACTCTCATTCATGACTATATTTCAGATATCGAATTATGGGAATGTACTACTTGCATGGCTTGCGTGCAGGAATGCCCTGTAATGATAGAGCATGTGGATTCTATCGTTGATATGAGACGGAATTTGGTATTAACCGAGTCT
The DNA here is from genome assembly GCA_003142915.1 of Ignavibacteriales bacterium. Lineage (GTDB taxonomy): Bacteria > Bacteroidota > Ignavibacteria > Ignavibacteriales > Ignavibacteriaceae > FEN-1297. The sequence goes on from PLNZ01000243.1 coordinate 1,581, forward strand.
CAATTTCCCTCTAATCTTAAGAATGTTTTTAAAAGCATTGAGACAAATTATACGCCTTGGCCGTTTAATTCTGCGGACAGGGCTAAATGGGCTGAAGGTACTGGCGTCAAAACTATAGCTGAAAATGCCAATTGTGATATTCTTTTCTGGGTTGGGTGCGCCGGTTCTTTTGATAATAGGTTCAAAAAAGTTACAAAAGCATTTGCATCTATTATGCAAAAAGCCAATATTAACTTTGCAATTTTGGGAAATGAAGAAAAATGCAGCGGAGATACTGCCAGAAGACTGGGGAATGAGTATTTAGCTCAAATGATGATAAAAGAAAATATTGAAATTTTGAACGGTTACGGAGTGAAAAAAATTGTAACTGCTTGTCCACACTGCTTTCATTCTCTTAAAAATGAATATAAACAGTTTGGAGGAAATTATGAAGTATTTCATCATTCACAGTTTATTCAAAAATTGCTGGATGATGGAAGCATAAAATTAAAGGAAGATAATAAGAAAATAAAAGTTACATATCATGACCCATGCTACTTAGGCAGGTATAACGGAGTTTTTGATTCGCCGCGTAAATCATTAAAAAAAATAAAGGGGCTGGAAATAGTTGAAATGAAGAGAAGCAAGAGCAAAGGATTTTGCTGCGGCGCTGGAGGAGGCAGAATGTTTCTTGAAGATGAAGAGGGAGGAAAAATAAATGTTGAACGCACGCGTGAAGCGTTGGAAACGAATACGGGCATGATTGTTTCTGCCTGTCCGTTTTGTATGACAATGCTTACCGACGGCGTTAAGCATTTTGAAAAATCTGAGCAGATAGAAATTAAAGATATGTCGGAGATCATTCTCGAAAATTCTAATTAACATATTCATTCAATTAATATTAGGAGGTACTAATGGAAAAATTTGAGAACTTAGTCCAATCAGTAAAAAATCTGGAAACTGATTTTGAAAAGTTCTATGTAAAAGGACAAGCTGCTGCCGGAACGCGGCTTCGCAAAGGCCTAAGCGAATTGAGAAAACAAGCCCAGGAAGTCCGCAAGGATATTCAGGATGTAAAGGCTCAAAGAAAGACGTCCAAGGTCTAAATTTTTTTACAGAAGATAATTCTAAGGCTGAATTATAAAGATAATTCAGCCTTATTCTTATATATGCGCCGATTAATTATTAGTTTTGCAGCCGCTTGCCTATTTGTCTTAATTATCACGGAATATTTGAAAAGTAAGGAGTGTAAATACCGGTATAATTTTGCCGCTGATTCTACAGTTACAATTTCAATTTCTGCTGTAGGCGATTTAATGTGTCATTCTCCTCAATTTGAATATGCCAGAGTAAGCGCAGACAGTTTTAATTTCAACCCGGCATTTGAAATAATAAAACAATACCTGCAGAATTCCGATTTTACTTTTGGAAACCTTGAAACTGTTACAGCCGGTAAATTAAAAGGGTATTCCGGTTACCCGTTTTTTAATGTGCCTGATGAATTTGTTGCGGCTGTGAAATCTGCCGGATTTAATTTAGTTACCACCTCAAATAATCATGCCCTTGACGATGGAGAGTACGGACTTCTCAGAACTATCTCAACAATTAAAAACACCGGACTTTATTACTCAGGCACATTTACTTCTCAAAGAGACAGAGATTCAATCAGGATATTTAACATTAAGGGNNCTGATATAGTACTTGTATATTTTCATTTCGGAACTGAATACAAGAGAACTCCCACTGATTATCAAAAAATAATTGTTGAGAAAACAATTGCTGACGGCGCTGATTTAATAATCGGGGGACATCCGCATGTTATTGAACCGGCATCTTTTTTTAAAACAAGCGGGGGGAGACTTGATACCGGCTTTGCAGCATATTCAATGGGAAATTTTATTTCCAATCAGAGATGGAGATATTCTGATGCAGGAGTTATATTAAAAATTATATTGAAGAAAAATTTGAATAACGGAACTATTTCCATACTAAAAGTAACCTTCCTTCCGACGTGGGTTTTCAAAGGAAAAATTAAAAACAAAAATGGATATGAAATTCTGCCTGCCGCCGATACACTCAACCAGGTTTTCTTAACAGACATGTCCAATGATGAAAAGAGAAAAATGCTGCAGGCTTATGATGACACAAAATATATTTTAACAAAATATACTGGTAATATTTCAGTGGAAAGTATTCATCCTTAAGAGTCGAGCTTATCTAACATCACATGCGCCCATAAAATCATAAAAAATTGCATATTATTTATATATTTTACTGCAAATAATTATTAAATATAAAGAAAGAGTAAAAATTGGCAAGAAGAATTACTCTAATTCCCGGCGATGGAATTGGTCCTGAAATAACTTCTGCAACCACGCGGATTCTTGAAAGCGTAGGGCTTAATATAGAATGGGAAACAGTTATAGCGGGTATGACTGCCCTGGAAAAATACAAAGACCCTTTACCAAAAGATGTTACGGATTCGATTGAGCGCACCGGGGTAGCATTAAAAGGACCGCTTACAACTCCCATTGGTAAAGGATTCAGAAGCGTTAACGTTGCTCTGCGTCAGGAATTTGAGCTGTTTTGCAACCTGCGTCCTTCGAAAACTTTTACCGGGATTAAGACTTTATATTTCGATCATATTGATTTAATAGTTTTCAGGGAAAACCTGGAAGAATTTTATTCAGGCATCGAGCATTATATCGACAGCAGCCATACTGCTGCCGAGACAATTGGAATTATTACAAGAAGAGGCTCTGAACGGATTATACGCTATGCTTTTGAATATGCAAGAAAACATAAAAGAAAAAAATTAACGGTAGTACATAAAGCAAACATTCTAAAGTTTACAGGCGGCTTGTTTTTAGATGTTGCCGCACAGATGGCTCCCGAATATTCTGAAATAAAATTTGAGGATAAGATCGTTGATAATATGGCTATGCAGATGGTAATGAATCCTTACCAGTTTGATTGCATTGTAACAACTAACCTATTCGGCGATATATTATCCGATTTAGCTTCCGGGCTGGTTGGAGGACTTGGAATGGCGCCCGGCGCAAATATAGGCGATCATGTTGCCATATTTGAGGCAGTACACGGTTCAGCGCCGGATATTGCCGGACAAAATATCGCTAACCCTTCTGCACAAATACTTGCCGCCGTAATGATGCTTGATTATATCGGAGAGAAAGAAGCCGCACGAAAAATTGAAAAAGCTGTTGCCGCTGTTATAGAAGATGGCAAATATGTTACAAAAGACATTAATTCCGTTAACTACGTTGGAACCAGTGAATTTGCCGACGCTGTTATAAAAAAACTTCAGAACTAATTGTTGAAAGTGAAACCGGGAATAGCATAGCCAATTAATATTTCACTATTAATTCTTATCTTTGTGATGTAAATAATGGTAATTAAGTACCGGAATTTTGTATAACAATTCGTTTTTATGTTTGAAGTTGGAAAAATAAAATTAGAAAAAGCGATTCTCCTGGCGCCGATGGAGAATGTTACGGATATTTCTTTTAGATATATATGCAGGGAATTGGGAGCCGATGTTGTATATACTGAATTTGTCAATTCGGAAGGACTGGTTCGTAAATCAAAAAAGACTCATAGCAAATTAAAAATTATCGAGGAAGAAAAACCTGTCGGCATTCAGATTTACGGCGGAGCGATTGAATCTATGATAGGAGCTGCACAGATTTCCGAGCAAGAGAATCCCGATTTAATTGATATAAATGCGGGCTGTTGGGTAAAAAATGTTGTCGGGTGCGGCGCCGGCGCCGGATTATTAAAAGATCCGGTATATATGCAGCAACTGGTTAAAGGTATTGTTGATGCAGTTTCGCTTCCTGTTACTGTTAAAACAAGGCTGGGCTTGGATTCCGATAATATAAAGATAGTTGAAATTGCTAAGAGAATGGAGGATGTTGGAGTAAAAGCCTTAACTGTTCATTGCAGAACCAGGGTAATGGGGCATAAAGGTGATGCAGACTGGTCATGGATTTCTAAAGTAAAAGAAGCCGTTAGCATACCGGTTGTGCTTAATGGCAATGTCCTTACCGCGGAAGACGCAAAGAGAGCATTTGATGAGACTAACGCCGATGGTGTTATGATTGCACGCGGCGCTATAGGAAATCCGTGGATATTCAAAGAAATAAAAGACTTATTAAACAACGGTTATATTTCAACTTCTTTTGATGAAGAGCTTAAAATAAAAACCTGTCTAAGACATCTTCAATATGGCGTTAACGTCAAAGGGGAAAAAAGAGCTGTCCTGGAGCATAGAAAATTTTATACCGGTTATCTTAAAGCATTTTATAACGCTTCTCAAATCAGGCAGGCTTTAATGCAGGTATATGAATATAACCAGGTTGAAGATATTTTATTAAAATATCTTGAAGAATTAGTCTCATATAAGTCGGTTGTTTGAAAGACTCTCTGTTTTTAAATGTAAGGATGATTATTGTCTGCTTAAATTCTAAGGAATTATTTTGGATAAACCATTTTCTCAAAAACTTGCAAGATTTATCTCAACTCTTTTTGTACCGCCTTCGTTTACAATACTTATTTTTATCTACTTTGCTTTTAAATTAGAAAACAATTCTTCCAAACAAATAGTTCTCTTAGCTGTTACGCTCATTTTCGGTTTTGCTCTCCATATTGCTTTGTTCGTAATGCTTAAGAAAAATGGGAAACTTGTTAATTATGATGCAACAATAAAAGAGGAGAGAACCACGCCGTTTTTAATATCTTGTGTATTTTATATAATAGGTCTTGTTATATTAATTACAAGTCGTATAAATATTATATCAATAGCATTTTGGTTTTGCTATATTTCTAATGTATTAATTGTTATCATTATAAATAAATTCTGGAAGATAAGTGTACATTCATTAGGAGCGGGCGGATCTTTAGCTGCTCTATGCTTTGCTGCAGGCCCGGTGGGGTTTATTTTTATCTTTATCCCTCTGCTTGTCGGCTGGTCAAGAGTTAAATTGAAATGTCATACGGTTTCACAGGTGTTAGCCGGCGCTGTATTGGGGTTTGGTTCAACATATTTGCAAATGGCTTTAATCGTAAATTGGTTTAATTATGCCAGGTAAAAAAGAAATAATTACTTTGCTGGAAGACATTGCAGATTTATTGGAATACAACGGCGAGAACCCATTTAAAGTAAATGCTTTCAGGAACGGCGCAAATGCAATTAGAAGATCAGAAATTGAAATTAACAAAATTGTTAAGGGAAAAGCTCTTGATAAAATAAAAGGGATTGGCAAGGGGCTTCAATCTGTAATTTACGAGTTTTATGAAACGGGTAATTCTTCAGCTTATGATGAATTGAAAAGACGTGTGCCTGAAGGAATTAATGACTTATTAAAAATAAGGGGACTCGGATCAAAGAAAATAAAAGTACTTTATACTGAACTGGGAATATCGAATGTTGGCGAGCTTGAATATGCCTGCAAAGAAAATCGTCTTGCTTTATTAAAGGGATTCGGAGAAGCATCTCAAAATAAAATAATAGCAGAAATAGAGAAACAGAAGACATACAGTAAATATATTCTTTTAAATACTGCCGATACTCTCTCTGAAGAAATACTTGAAAAAATCTCTAAGTTTAATACGTTAAGTAAAATAGTCCATACAGGCGAACTCAGAAGGGGAATGGAAGTTATTTCTGAAATTGCTTTCGTTGTTTTTGTCCCTGATAAAAAGAAGTTCCTTGCAGAATTAAAGGAGACTTTTGCATTTGAGGAAAGAGATGACATTGTAACTTTAAAAAATGATTACCCCGTACCAATAGTCTTTTTTATTGTTATTAAGGAAGATGAATTCTGTAAAAAATTATTCCTAACAACCGGGAGCAAGGAGTTCATTGCCAAACTTAATGCGGGAGCAGGGATTAAATGTGCCGGAAATGAACATGAAATATTTAAAAATATCGATTTCCCATTAGTGATCCCGGAAATGAGGGAAAAGGAATATTTTGAGCAGAAAAAATCGAAACTAAAAGAAAATTCGGACTTGTCCATAGACCATTTCAAAGGATTATTGCACTTCCACACTACATATTCCGATGCCGGAAATTCATTAAAAGAGATGATTACAGACGCACAAAAAGAGGGATTTGAATATGCTGCTGTTTGCGATCATAGTAAATCTGCTGTTTATGCCAATGGTTTAAGTGAAGATAGGGTACTCCTTCAAAAACAAGAGATTATAAAAATAACTTCAAGTTATAAATTGCATATATTTCAGGGAATTGAATCGGATATATTGCAAACCGGAGATCTTGATTATTCCACGGATTTTCTCGGTAATTTTGATTTTGTGGCAGCCTCAATTCATTCAAGATTTAACTTGGAAGAAGCGGAAATGACCAAACGATTAATAAAGGCTGTAGAAAATCCTTATACGGACTTGTTGGGNNTGTGGCGATTGAAATAAATGCAAACCCTCACCGGCTTGACCTTGACTGGCGATGGATATTTTATGCCAGGGAGAAAGACTGTCTTTTTTCTATCAATCCGGATGCACATTCTGTTGAAGATATATCGTATATTAAATATGGCATTCTTACAGCAAGGAAAGGGGGAGTGAAAAACAGCGAGGTAATCAACTGTTTTTCATTGGAAAATTTCAAGAAATTTTTGAACAGGAAAGTAAAGCGTAATGTTTGAGGGTTTTCATAAAAGCCTCGCTTTTATAAAAAAGATAAATATTACAAATATTTAATGTTGCAAAATGTACAATTAGTGGTTTAAAATGTCTTCGCCCCGTTAGGGGCGAGATATTGGTAGAAAAAAGTTTTTCCGCACCCAAAAAAATCCCCTCCAGGGAGGGGCGTAGAGGTGGGTTGAAGCGGCTATATTTAGAAAACCTCAACAAGTTCAGCTTACAATGCAGCATGGAAGGTGTAATGTTTAGAAGATTATGATATAATATACAACCAAAAACTTAATTAGCATTTTTTTTAATAATAAGAGGAACAAATGGGACAGGATTTAAAGAAATATATCAGGAATGTAAAAGATTTTCCTAAAAAAGGGATTTTGTTCAAAGATATAACTACTCTTCTTAAAGAGCCTGATGCAATAAATGCGGCTTTAAAACAACTATACGGATTTGCGAAGGATTTAAAAATATCCAAAGTAGTCGGAGTAGAATCAAGAGGATTTATTTTCGGCGCTATGCTGGCAGAAAAGCTTAATGCCGGGTTTATACTTATTCGAAAGCCGGGAAAACTGCCTGCCGAAACGGAAAGTATTACCTATGCTCTTGAGTATGGAACCGACACAATTCAAATACATAAAGATGCAATAGAATTAGGGGAGCGGGTACTTCTGCATGATGACTTGCTTGCTACAGGCGGCACAGCAAAAGCTGCTGCCAATCTGATTGAGAAACTCGGCGGTGAAGTAGTGCAAATTTCTTTCGTAATAGAACTAACTGCCCTTAAAGGACGGGAGCAGTTAAAAAACTACGATGTCCGCTCTTTGGTGAAATATGATGATAAGGAATAAGAAATTATAATTTTGGAAAGTATTTTTATATCCTCTTTATTTGTGGGAATATAAACAAATAATAAAGAGGTATAGCCTTTTATTACAAAAATAAGACCTCCAACGGCTCTCATCAACGTTGTAGACGTTGAATAATTGTTGAATGTTTTTTAATAAGAAGGGGGATATAACTACGACAAATTCTCCCTTAGTATTTTTTTCTTTAAAACCCTCAAGAATCTGACCCGGAGTTCCTCTCCAGACTTCTTCAAACTTTTTTGTTAACTCGCGGCAAACTGCAAGCAGCCTTTCAGGCATNNATTGTTCTTTCTTCCCGGGAAAGCTCTGAAAGTTTTTTTTGCCTGCCTTTTTTCTGGGGAATGAATCCGTCAAATACAAAAGAATCGGAAGGGAAGCCGCTAATTGTTAAAGCTGCTGTAACTGCGGAAGCGCCGGGAACCGGTACAACTTCAATTCCTTGTTTTATTGCAGCAGAAATAAGCCTGGTTCCCGGGTCCGAAATACACGGCGTGCCTGCATCTGAAATTAATGCGCAGGATTGCCCTTCAATTATCTTGTTTAATACAAAATCTACTTTACCACCTTCATTTGCAGCATTTAATGAGATTAATTCTTTTTTTATATCGTAATGATTTATTAAAATAGAGGATACCCGTGTATCTTCACATGCTATAAAGTCCGCATCTTTTAGTACTTCAATAGCACGGAAAGTGATGTCTTTTAAATTACCGATGGGAGTGCTTACTATGTATAATATGGCTGCCAATTTTTTTCTAATAATTTATTTAAAATGATTACGGCTCCAACATGGAGCCGCATCATGCAAGTAGTAATTTATAAATTTAATTATTTATCGATAGTAAAAATAGAACTTTTTTTATTTTTTGCAAGTCCCTTTTTAGTTCTTTTATTGAAATATTTAACGGTGGACGGAATCTGATTGATTTTTCGCTCCAGCCGGGGATAACCTGTTTTCCCTAAACACTTTAGGATAATAGCCAAATAAACGACTGACATTATTTGCTGAAATGATCTCAATTTATTCAATAAAAATTCGATGATTCATATATCTTAATTTTTTCTTATATTTCCATTGATTTTCGATTTTTTATTTCATTTATTATTATGAACGAATTTATTATTATAATTTCTCAAATTGATAGTGAAGTCTCAAATTAAAATGTAGAATTCATAAAACTTTTGTATTTTATTTGGAAATCAAATGGTATAGTATTTGTAATTCTTCTAAAGAAAATCCTGGTGATAACATGAAACAATTAAATTTAGGTTCATTTAGCTCTCAAGAAGAAGATATTGAGATAAATCAATACAAAATTCTTTCAGGATTGAAAGAATATAGAGCGGAATTTAATAGAAACCGGTTATACCCATATTTAGCAGAATTAGTGTACCTTTCTTCCCAATTAGAAGAAATTCTTGAAAGGAAAGGGCTTTTAAGTATACCATTGCCTAAGGGGATTAAAAATAGCGCTAAAGATAAAAATATTTTTGTACAAATAGTTGATAAACCTATCGAAAACAAAGAATACTGCTTTGATTTAATAGAATGGGCGCTTCCCAAAATAAAAGAAGTTATCGAAGAAGCGTATATATTTTTTAATTTTGTAGAAGAAAGCATGATAATTCATGAGGTAGGGACACCGCCTTTATATAAAGACCAAGGTTTTTTATTTGTTTCCGATAATTCTCATACTGTACTTCAAATTCACAGGTTTGAATATTCCGTTTACTCATCAACTGCAAAACCTTTTAGCTCTTTGAAGACAAGTTTTGTGGAAATTGCAGATGCACTTAATTTTGATGGGGAGGAGGAGATTGTCAAAGTAAATTTGGTTAAAAGGTATAACGAGAAACCCAATATTGCCGCCTATATATGTCAAAGTGATTTTGATTTTCCGTTCGATCAGACAATCTTTCCTATAGCTAAAAGGAAATTATTAAACTATTTAAATAAATGAAAAGACTATATTTTTTCATAGTCTTTTCATTCATTGATCTTCAATCGTTCTTTAACCGGCTATAGAAATGTAATCCGCTAAAATATGTCCGGTCTCATCCAGCAGCGGATCATCTTTTTGTTCTTCATCTGACGGCGGGGTTTCACCCTTCTGAAGGAGTTTTAACCCTGAGTCCTTTCTCCTCTCATTTTCCCTTTCAAAGCGTTTTTGTTCTTCCTCGTCATGTTCTTTTTTGCGGATTGCTTCATTTAAAGAGATAATCTTTTTATCATGCGCTTCTTTATAATCATTAACTTCATCCATATATTCTTTCCATAATGGGTCGTTTTTCTTAATCCGTTCTTCATGTTTCATAATTAAACCGGGAACATATTGCCTAACATTTCCAAAAGGAGTATAATCTGCGGATTTTATTTGATCCCACGGTAATGAACTCGGTTCTGAACTTTCTCCAATTTCAGTAAAATCAAAAACAGGCGGGAATTTAATATCCGGTACAACTCCGAGATGTTGGGTGCTCTCTCCGTTTATACGGTAAAATTTGGCAATTGTCAATTTTACCTGCCCAAGTTTATCGGAAGAGTTTGGCATTAGCCGGTTTAAGTCTATTAAGTTTTGAACAGTTCCCTTGCCGTAAGATTCTTCACCAATAATTAACCCGCGGCCGTAATCCTGTATTGCAGCCGAAAATATTTCGGATGCCGATGCGCTCAACCGGTTTTCAAGTATTACCAGGGGACCGCTGTATTGAATTGCGGGATCCGGATCGCTTTCAACTTTTATGCTTCCGTTGGAGTTTTTAATTTGCACTACAGGACCGCTCTTAATAAATAAACCTGTTAATTTAATTGCTTCTTCCAAAGAACCGCCGCCGTTGTTGCGCAGGTCTATAATTACTCCTTGTATATTTGCATTAATTAATTCCGTGAGTAATTTTTGGACGTCTTTAGTTGTGCTCTTATAATCCTTGTCGCCGCGTTGTTCTGCATCGAAATCACTGTAAAATGCCGGGATAGTAATAACGCCCAGTTTATAGTTTTTGTCGTTATTTTTTATTTCCAAAATTTTACTTTTAGCAGACTGCTCCTCAAGGGTAATTTTATCACGCACCAAAGTAATTTCTTTTGGTCCGGCATTTGCACTTTGATTGGCTGAAATTATTTGCAATCTGACTATGCTTCCCTTGGGTCCTCTGATTAGCTGTACGACATCAGTAACCCTCCAGCCGATAATATCTACAAAATCACCTTCTTTTCCCTGGGCAACCCCTACAATTTTATCATTAGCATGCAGCAGTTTACTTTTGAATGCCGGTCCGCCGGGAACGATTTCTGCAATTTTAGTATACTCATCTTCGGTTTGTAATTGTGCGCCGATTCCTTCGAGTGATCTGCTCATATCAATCTTGAAATTATCGGAAGTACTGGGAGACAT
>PLNZ01000243.1:12514-17477 GCA_003142915.1 Ignavibacteriales bacterium
TTTTCACATCATCCCATTTTTTCCCGGTAAGTATCAGGTTCAAAGCATCATTTTTAGTTTTCTTATACCATATATCATTCAATTCCGTAGAATCTTTTGCCCAAACCGCTTTTTCCCGGTCCATTTGAAGTTCATCGTTTTCATTGAAGTTAAAACCTGTATCCAGGATTCTTTCGGCATAATCGATTCTTTCATTCATTCTATTCTTAAAAACATTAAACATCATAAACGGAGCATCCAGATCGCCGTTTTTAATATCATCATCCAATTGGTATTTGAATTTATTAAAATCTGCTATATCGGATGCATAAAAATAACTTTTGTTATCGTCGAGAGATTTTAAATACCTGTCGAAAATTACCCCGGAAAGTGAATCGTTAAGTTGGAATTTACGGTAATGATATCTTTGAAGAATTGTCGTAATTAATTCATCCTCATTTGCCATATATTTCAACGGATGAATCGTTTTAGAAGTATCAACAGGATCAATATTAGAATTCTTAAAGTGAAGTGTGCGTGCTAAAAAAATATTAGCAGCAATTACCATTAGGATCAGCACGAAGATTTTCTTCATAAGGTCTTTCGTTTTTTGTGTCATCTATATTTTTTTATAGTTAATAAATTATTTATTGTATAACATAATAAAAATGGATTATTTATATTCACAGCTTATACATATTTATACTAAATTGTGGATACAATAATCTAAAAATTATTTATTCGGAAATATCCTAAATTATTAGATAGAATAAAAATCAATTTTGTTCCCTATGCATTGGAATAAATTTGACGTGATTGATTTAAGCTTTGAGCAGTTAGATGAAATTAAATAATAATAGTTATATGAGACTCACTTTCAAAGTGAGCCTCATACAAAATGTCAATTTAATTTTGAAGCAATTTCCAATACTTTAGATGCGTGCCCTTCTATATCTTTAACATTTATAATTTCTGCTATTTTACCCTTCTTATCTACAATGAAAGTAATGCGGTTATCAAAACCTTTCTTATTAAAAACGCCGTAATCTTTTGATACTTTTTTATCTGCATCTGAAAGGAGGGGGAAGTTTAAATTATAATCCTTTACAAATTTCATAATATCTGCTTTTTGATCTATGCTTATTCCCAATACCTGAACCTTATTCTTTTTGAACTGGCTCCAATCATCCCTTATACCGCATGCTTCTTTAGTACATCCGGACGTTCCGGCTTTAGGATAAAAATAAACGACCACCGGCATTTTCCCTTTATATGAAGAAAGTTTGTATGAATGTCCGAAAGCATCATGTAAAGTAAAATTAGGAGCAGCCATTCCGGTTTTTAACCCCTGTTGTTCTTCCATCTTATCGCTTTGTGCAGATGTATATGAAATAAATAATAAGAAAGAGAATGAGAACAAGGAAAATAATAAGTTTTTCATATAAGCCTCGTATTAATATATAATTCATTTTTATGTGAGACTTACTTCTAAAGTGAGTCTCACGTCTTAATCTATCTCAACACTTCTTGAGAAAATATAATCAACATTTTTAAGTGTTTTCTTACTGTCAAATATCTCACTGAGCTCTTCTTCCGTCAAATATTTTTTTACTTCGGCAGATTTAGATAGCTCCGAATGTAAATCTTTTGATTGATCAGCCCATACATCCATTGAAGATGTCTGAACTATTTTATATGCATCTTCTCTTGATATGCCTTTATTAATAAGCTTTAAAAGAACAGCTTGAGAATAAACTAATCCCCGTGTTAATTTTAAGTTCTTCAGCATATTCTCAGGGTAAATAAACAAATTTTTGATTAATTTTATAGTGAGGTCGAGCATATAATCCAAACCGATGCAGCTATCAGGAACTACAATTCTTTCTACGGAAGAATGGGATATATCCCTTTCATGCCATAATGCAACGTTTTCGAGAGCTGCCACAGCATTACCTCTAAGCACACGGGATAATCCTGCAATCCTTTCGCTTGTAATGGGATTTCTTTTGTGCGGCATTGAGGACGATCCTTTTTGTCCCTTTGAAAAATATTCTTCAGCCTCGAGAACTTCTGTCTTTTGAAGATGCCTGATTTCTACGGCAATTTTTTCAAGTGTAGCGCCGATAACAGCAAGGGTGGTCATAAATTCTGCGTGACGGTCCCGCTGAATAATTTGCGTTGAAACAGGCGCGGGGGTTAATTCCATTTTTGCGCATACATATTCTTCAACTTTTGGAGATAAATGTTCAAACGTACCAACAGCGCCGGAAATTTGACCGACACTGATTGTTTTAATTGCATTTTGAAGTCTTGTAATGTTTCTTTTTGTCTCTTCATACCAAAGGGCAAATTTCAAACCCATTGTAGTAGGTTCCGCATGTATTCCATGTGAGCGCCCAATGCATAAAGTATTTTTATGTTCAAGCGCTCTTTGCCTTAATGCACTTTTCAGATCTAATAATCTTTTAAGTAAAAGTTCCCCGGCAGATTTCATTTGGTAGCATAGGGTGGTATCAAGTATATCGGAAGAAGTCATTCCGTAATGTATATGCCTTGCTTCCGGACCGACATATTCTGCAACGTTTGTTAAAAATGCAATTACGTCATGCTTTGTTGTTTCTTCTATTTCAAGTATGCGTTTTATGTCGAATGTAGCTTTTTGTTTAATTACTTCAACATCGGCTTTGGGAATTTCTCCAAATTCGCTTCTTGCCTCGCAGGCAAGTATTTCTATTTTAAGCCAGGTACTGAATTTAAATTCATCCTGCCAGATTTTCCCCATTTCAGGTAGTGTATATCTTTCTATCATGTACTTTTCTCCAATTTCATTTGTTTTGTTATTTCTTTATTATTTCTTAATATTTTTAATGTAACAATTTCGCCGATGGTGAACTGTTGAAACGCACCAAACAAAGTCTGTTGGTTGTCTATTAAATACTTGTCCAATTGGAGAATAATATCTCCATCCTGAATTCCTGCGCGTGCTGCCGGAGAGTTTGGAATCACCTGGTTTACTATTACACCCCTTGTACTTTTAAGTTTATAATAATTGGCTATCCCGTCATCAATATCCTGGATGTTTAATCCTATATCAAAATTACGGTCAACTTTTCCTTTTTCTTTTAATTGTTTTATTATCTTTTTTATTTTATTTGCAGGAATAGCAAAACCAAGACCTATACTGCCTGTACCGCCGTTTGTATAAATAAGAGTATTCATTCCTATAACCTCTCCGGTACTGTTTGCAAGCGGTCCTCCGCTGTTTCCGCCGTTTATTGCTGCATCGGTTTGAATCATATCCAGGTAAAACCTGTTATCCAAAGGCTCAAGATTCATACCCGTCGAGCTTATAACCCCGACTGTTACGGTTGGTTTATCATTCAGTGTAAATAACCCGAAGGGATTACCGAATGCAATTGCCCATTCACCTATTATATTGCTATCTGAGTTACCGAATTTGATGAATGGAAAATCCGAGCCTTCAATTTTCAATAAACAAATATCGGTGGCAGGATCGGTTCCGATTAATTTTGCTTTATATTCTTTACTATTTGTCAATGTTACAGTAATTTCACTTGCGTTGCCTGCAACGTGATCGTTGGTAATTATATAGCCGTCGGGTGAGATAATGAAACCGGAACCCAGCGCTTTTACTTTTTCCTGCTGTCCAAAGAACTGTTTGAAAAAAGGATCATTATTGAAAAATGAACCAAAAGGATTCACCTGTTGAATGGCAGTTACATTTATTCCCACTACGGCTGGACTAATTTTCTGTACCGTTTCAGTAATTGCATTCTTACGGGAATTATTTATATCATTATCAGCTTGAGATTTTTCCTGCGAAAAATTAATGTTATTATCTGGGTCTAAATTATAATCTGTTTGACTTAAAAGAATAGCTTGGGAAAGCAATAAACAAACAGTCGTAAAGTAAAGCACAAGTTTATTTCGATTACACATCTTTTTCTCTTTTTGATTTATTTATTATATCGATAAACGGATCAATATGTTTTATAAATATTAAAATTAGTAACGAGGTTGTAAAAAGCATCAGTGAAGACATAGAGTCTGCACGCGGGAAGGAATAATAATACACAATATCATTGGCTGAAATAATAGCGACGAAGGATAAAATAATTGCCCAAATATTTGCAATAAGAATATCTCTTTTTAATGCATAAATACAAACCCAGATGGACAGCCATATAATTGGTAAAACAGGAAACAACAGAATTGTTCCGCCTAAGGAAGTTGCTAAGCCTCTTCCGCCTTTAAATTGCAGCCAGGGATTAAAACAATGGCTGAAAACCGCAAAAATAAGCGCAATTGCAGGGTAAGCGAAATCACCCCGTAAAAACAGAACAGGTATATACACACTTAGAAGGCCCTTTAGTGCATCAATCAGCAAAACAAGAAAGCCGATAACTTTAGAATCTGTTATTTCGAAGGAATTCATTGCGCCCATATTACCTGTGCCGGTGCTTGTTATATCAATGCCTTCTGCCTTCCGGACAATTAAATAAGCCGTCGGAATAGAGCCGAGAGCATAACCAATAATAATGCAAATAAGGTATTTCATTCGGTGATTTTAAGATAATATGGATATCCAATTGCAAATTTAATAAAATTTCAGGACAGCATCTGCGATAAAAATCATCTTAAATTATCTGGAACTAATATTTTGTATAATATTGCTTCGATTAATGAATCCTATTATATTTAAAATCTGAAATTAAGACGGTTTGATTATTATTAAAGTTTCATTTTAGTTCTAAATAAATTTGAAAGACAATGCGGGAATAGCTCAGTTGGTAGAGCGCAACCTTGCCAAGGTTGAAGTCGCGGGTTCGAGTCCCGTTTCCCGCTCAACCAATCCTCCGAAGGCTTTCAGGGGATTTTATTTTTTATAACAAAAATTATTTTGTTATTAAATACGGCGCTGTAGCCAAGCGGCCCAAGGCGAAGGTCTGCAAAACCTTTATGC
>PLNZ01000271.1 GCA_003142915.1 Ignavibacteriales bacterium
GAGTTTGTATATATGATGTCGCAAATTGCGATATCAAACTCTACAAACTTGTTATCACAAAATGTGACATCAAATAAAAAAGCAATTTTGTCCTAACCCCAGGGCGGCATACCTGCCTGTCCGCCGCTAGGAGGATTTGTAACAAATGGCAACCCACTTAAAACATTTATGCAATTTTGTCCTAACCCCGGGGTGAAAAACCTGTCCGCCGCTAGGCGGATTATAGAAAAACGATCCCCCCAAAAAACCCTCCGTTCTCCTGTCTCCGTTCTCCCGTCTCCGTTCTCCCGTCTCCGTTCTCCCGTCTCCGTTCTCCCGTCTCCGGTTTCCCGTCTCCGGTTTCCCGTCTCCGGTTTCCCGTCTCCCGTTTCTGTTCTCCCGTCTCCGTTCTCCCGTCTCCCGTTTCCGTTCCCCTTGCCTTTTACCTACTTAAAAAGTAACTTTCACTGTATTTCTGAAAGACTTAGAGTAATGGGGCAGCATTCATTAAGTAAATCTTCCTTTCTAAAAGGCATCCAATGCGATAAGCAGCTCTATCTCTATAAATATCACTACGACTGGATGGATAAGATTAGTGAAAGTCAGCAGGCAATATTTACCCGCGGAACCAATGTAGGAACTCTTGCGCAAGATCTTTTCCCCGGCGGCGTAACCGCAACCGAAGACCCTAAAAAATCAGATGAAGCAGTTAAAAGAACAGCGGATTTAATAAATCAGGGCGTTAAAGTAATATACGAAGCAGCTTTTCTCTTTGATGATATTCTGGTTATAAGCGACATAATTGTAAAAGTGAAAGATGAGTGGTTCATTTATGAAGTAAAAAGCTCTACTTCAATATCGGAAACCTACATTTTAGATACATCAATTCAATACTATGTTTTAAGTAATTTCGGGTTGAATATTAAGGATATTTCAATTGTCTATATAAACAATCAATATATTAGGAATGGGGAGCTTGATATTCATTCTCTGTTTAATGTTGAAAGCGTTAAGCAGCTTGTAACCGGGCAGCAGGATATTATAAAAAGTGAAACCGGCAAGCTGAAAGAAGTATTAAATGAAAATGCTATTCCTTTAGTAGCAATAGGAACTCAATGCAGTACCCCTTATACTTGTAGCTTTTGGGGATACTGTTGGAAGGATGTACCTGAATATTCGGTTTTTAATATTGCCAACTTAAAAATAGACAAGAAGTTTGAGCTTTATAATAAAGGCTATGTAAAACTGGAAGATGTCCCGGTTGATTACAAGTTAAACGTTAACCAAAAAATGCAGGTAGAATGTTATATAAATAATAAAACCGTAATTGACAAAGATGCGGTTAAAGAATTTCTTGCCGAAATAAAATATCCAATATTTTTTATGGACTTTGAGACATTTATGCCGGCAGTCCCTATGTTCGATAATTCAAAGCCTTACCAGCAAATTCCATTTCAGTACTCGCTTCATTATCAGAAAGACAAAGACAGTCTACTTGAGCATTATGAATTTCTTGCGGATGCAAACGGCGATCCGCGTATACCGTTTATCACCAAACTTCTTAATGATACAAAAGCCAAAGGAACAATCTTAGTTTATAANNGATCTGATGATTCCTTTCCAGAAGAGATACTATTACACACCTGAAATGAAAGGCTCTTACTCAATTAAATATG
Source organism: Ignavibacteriales bacterium (assembly GCA_003142915.1). GTDB lineage: Bacteria > Bacteroidota > Ignavibacteria > Ignavibacteriales > Ignavibacteriaceae > FEN-1297. The sequence goes on from PLNZ01000271.1 coordinate 1,656, forward strand.
TTCTGCCCGCACTGGTACCGGAAATGAACTATAATGAATTGGAAATTCAGGAAGGCGGTTCAGCTTCAATAGCTTTTGAGAGCCTATATTATGAAAGTGATTTATTTAAGACAGAACAGACAAGAAAAAATTTACTTGAGTACTGCAAGATGGATACGGTTGCGATGGTGGAAGTTCTAAATAAAATTACCCTATAATAAATAAAAAATTATTAAATTTATAAGAATTACAAAAAGAATTAATACAATTTATGGCAAAGAAAAATAATATTCCTGATAATGAACCAATAGAGAAAAAACTTTGGGGCGCTGCAAATAAACTCCGCAAAAATATTGATGCTGCAGAATATAAGCATATTGTGTTGGGATTAATATTCCTTAAGTATATCTCAGATGCCTTTGATGAGCTTTACCAGAAGCTTGTTGAAGGGAAAGGCGAATTAGAAGGCGCCGACGCAGAAGACAAGAACGAATATACAGCAGAAAATGTTTTTTATGTACCACCATCTTCACGATGGAAATGGATTCAAGGCAGGGCAAAACTTCCAACAATTGGTAAAGATCTTGATGATGCAATGGAAGCTATTGAAAAAGATAATCCAAAATCGCTTAAAGGAGTATTGCCTAAAGTCTATGCCCAGGAAAAACTTGATAAGCAAAGTCTTGGCGGGTTAATTGATTTAATCAGTACGGTAACTTTAGGAACTAAAGAAGCACAAAGCAAAGATATCTTAGGCAGGGTTTTTGAATATTTTTTAGGTCAATTCGCACTTGCTGAAGGCAAGAAGGGCGGCCAGTTCTATACACCGTCCAGTGTTGTTAGGCTCTTAGTTGAAATGCTTGAACCTTATGAAGGAAGAGTATTCGACCCATGCTGCGGCAGTGGTGGTATGTTTGTACAAAGCGAAAAATTTATTAAGGCGCATTCAGATCATTATAGGAAAAAGAATGGGAACGGCATACAATTAAGCCCGGCCGATCGAATTTCCATATATGGACAGGAAAGCAACCAGACAACATGGCGTTTGTGTAAAATGAATCTCGCAATACGCGGAATCGACAGCAGTAATGTTAAATGGAATAATGAAGGCAGCTTCCTAAACGATGCTCATAAAGATTTAAAAGCAGATTATGTTTTGGCTAATCCCCCTTTTAATGATAGTGATTGGAGCGGTGAGCTGTTACAGAATGACGGACGTTGGAGTTTATTAGGCGCTAAGTTTGTCCCGCCTGCAGGCAATGCAAATTACGCATGGATTATGCACTTCCTTTTCCATCTTGCACCAACAGGACAGGCCGGCTTTGTTCTTTCCAAAGGTTCGCTTACTACGCAAACAAATAATGAAGGAGAAATAAGAAAAGCTTTAATAGAAAAAGGTTTGGTTGACTGCATCGTAAACCTTCCAACAAAATTATTTCTTAACACACAAATTCCTGCATGTTTATGGTTCTTATCCCGTAACAAAACTAATGGCGGTTTCAGGGACCGTAAAGATGAAATCCTATTTATTGATGCGCGCAATATGGGTTATCTTGTTAACCGCAGGAATCGGGATTTGAGCGGTGAAGACATTTTAAAAATTGCGAGTACATATCATAGATGGAGAAGCGAGGAAAGAAAGTATGAAGATGTCCCCGGTTTCTGCAAAAGTGCAACATTAGATAAAGTGAGGGAGCTAAATTATGTGCTTACTCCCGGAAGATACGTTGGCTTGCCCGATGATGAAGATGATTTTAATTTTGTCGAACGATTCACTTCATTAAAGTCAGAATTAGAAAAGCAGATGGCTGAAGAACAACAATTAAATGAAGCTATTATTAATAATTTAAAAAAAATTAATCTATGACCGACTTACCAACAAAATATCAGGATATAGTAAACGGGCTGAAAGAAAAAATACGCCAGGCGCGTATTAACGCTGTCTACACTGTTAATGCGCAATTATTAGCCATTTATTGGGAAATTGGTAAAACAATATTAGAACAACAGCAAGCCGAGGGTTGGGGCACTAAAGTAATAGACAGATTATCACAAGATTTAAGGACTGAATTTCCTGATATGAAAGGGCTGAATATTCGAAACAANNAGCATATCCCAATTTTTCCAATCTGTCTGAAGTTCAAGTAAATAAATCAGTTATGCGATCTAATGAAATTGTGCAAGTGCCGCTTGCACAATTGACTAAGAGCACGGACACTCAAATTATGCAAGCCGCCCTTGCACAATTAAGTTGGTATCATCATATAACCATTCTGGACAAAGTAAAAGACCCCAAAGATCGTCTCTTTTATATACAAAAAACTATTGAAAATGGCTGGAGCAGGGATGTTATGGTTCATCAAATTGAAGGTGAGCTGCATAAGCGACAAGGCCAAATTACTAATAACTTTCAAAATACTATTTCACCGCCTCACTCAGAATTAGTGCAACAGGTTTTCAAAGATCCTTACAAGTTTGAATTCATTTATCTCGGGAAAGAGGCAACGGAAAGGGATCTCGAAGATGCTTTAACTAACCAGATAACAAAATTTCTCTTAGAATTAGGACAGGGTTTTGCTTTTATAGGCAGGCAATACAAAATGAATCTCGGTGAAAAGGAATATTTTTTCGATTTGCTTTTTTATCATACTCGTTTAAAACGCTATATAGTTATTGAATTGAAGATTGACGAATTTAAACCTGAATATAAAGGTAAAATTGAGTTATATCTTACCCTTGCAGATGAACAATTGAAGCAGACGGGGGATGAAGCCAGTATTGGAATAATACTTTGCAAAAATAAAGATAAACTTGTGGTGGAATATGCTTTACGAAACAGTAATATGCCTATAGGTGTGGCTGAATACAAAATATTAGAAAAACTCCCTGCGGAAATAAGAGGTGAATTGCCCACTGTAGAACAACTTGAAACAGAAATGGAACGTCAAGTTCAAAAGTTTCAAAAGCCGGTAGATAAAAAGCTGAATAAATTGAAAGACTTGTTAAACAATCTAAAGAATGAAGAAGTAAAAGAGAAGCGCACACCTAAAAAAACAGCTAAGATATTATCAGACGTAGTTTGGCCATTACAGCTTAAAATTATTGATTCATTGAAAGAAGAAATTATACCACTTTTTGAAAGTGCAGATTATTTAGCCTGGACAGATACTCAAGGACATCGCTCAATTTCGGATGCTGTTGAATATCTAAATACCGTAATGAAAAGCCAATGTCAAATATTTAAATTTGAAATTCAACTGCATGGATTCAAAAAAGCAGGCATAAAAACTTTCGATACTTGGAAAGATTTAAGAATACAATTAGGTAATTACAGTTATACATTTGCAATTGGAAATACTCCCGGTTTTTTGTTAGAGAAACTTTATCATCAGCTACCGGATGAAACTGAAATAACATATCTGATTGAAAAATTTGATGAAAGCTTGCTGGATGATATTAATCAACAGGTTGAACGGATAAGCCAGGCTAACAATGAGTGAGTGGAAAGAATATAAATTCTCCGATTTCGTAGATGTAAACCCTACTGTTATCCTAAAACAGGGAAGCGAATATTCGTTCGTTGAAATGAAAGATTTAGAAGATGGAAAAAGGTTTTGTTATTCAAAAATAGAACGTAAACTATCAAGTGGCGCAAAGTTTAATGAAGGAGATACTTTATTTGCGAGAATTACACCATGCATGGAAAATGGAAAAATTTGCCAGGTAAAAGGATTAAAAAATAATAAGGGTTTTGGCTCAACAGAATTTCTTGTATTTCGGGGGAAAAATAATATTTCAGATAATGATTTTGTTTTTTATTTATCAAGATGGGATGAAGTTAGGGGGTTTGCTGAAAGCAATTTTGAAGGAACGTCGGGAAGACAGAGGGTTCCTAAAAACTGTTTTGATAATTTGAATTTAGAATTACCACCTCTCCAAGAACAAAAAACCATTGTATCAATTCTTTCCAGTTTAGACAATAAAATAGATTTAATGTATCGCCAAAACAAAACCTTAGAGCAGATAGCAGAAACGCTTTTTAGGCAGTGGTTTGTGGAGGAAGCGGAGGAAGACTGGGGAATTGGTACACTGGCTGATGAATTTGATTTTACGATGGGTCAATCTCCACCAAGTGACTCATATAATGATGAAGGCAACGGAAAAATATTTTTTCAAGGAAGAACAGATTTTGATTTTCGCTTTCCCAAAATTAGAATGTTTACCACACAACCTTCAAGATTTGCAAAGAGATTTGACACATTGATAAGCGTAAGGGCTCCGGTAGGGGATATGAATATGGCTTTAGATGATTGTTGTATTGGTAGAGGCCTATCTGCATTTAGATATTTACACAATCCAGATTTTTATTCATACACTTATTATAAAATGCGATCTTTAATGCAGCAAATTAAATTGTTTGAGGATAACGGGACTGTCTTTGGCTCAATAACAAGAAATGATTTTAAGAGATTAGAAAATATAATTCCACCTAAAGATTTAATTGAAAAATTTCAAAAAACAACAAAACCCGTAGACGATAAAATATTTAGTAACCATAACCAAATTACTTCACTCACAAGACTCCGGGATACACTATTACCAAAGTTAATGAGTGGGGAAGTACGGGTAAAAATATAATGGAATTTCCTATGAATAATTTAATTTCACCAGCATATCAGATGCAATTAATAGAAAAAATTGAAAAAGAAATATGGGCTAAATTTAGTTCTCCTATCAATATCAGATTTTATATCGATAAATGGTATGTCTCCGATAATGGCGGCTATAACTATTATGAAAATTTTAATATTGCCGAAAAAGAAAATGGTGATATTAATTTGACAAAAACACTTCATAATATTGATGGTGAAACTTTGTTAAAGATTGCCATTGATTTGGGAATTGAAACACCAAATTTTATTCCATCTATTCCCATTTTTAGAAATGATATCAAGTCAAGTTATGAAACTGCAAGTTTAACTTTTGAGACAGCATTTAGACAAATAGAAGAACATCCTGATATTGCAATTGGCTTGGCAAATTCATCATTAGAAAGTATTTTAAAAGAAATATTAAAGAACGAAAGCATATCAATAAAACAAAATACTAACAAAACTCTCTATGAATTAACAACTGATATTCTAAAAGCATTTCAACTTTATCCAAATTCAGAAATGCCCGTGGAAATCAAAACTATTGGGAGTTCTTTGATTTCCGTTGCACAAAGCATAGAGAAACTTAGAAGTGGAAAAACCAATTTTCACGGGAAGGCACCAGATGAATATATTATTAATGATTCTCTTTACACATATTTTGCATTTAATAGCATAGTCACTATTGGATTATTTTTAGATGCGTACTATAAAAAGAAATTCCCAGAGGATAATTCTACTAAACAAGAAGAAACAGAGAATGATGATTTACCTTTTTAATAAACCGAAACGAACAACTTTGTTTACATTTTAACCTATGTAGATGAGTGGTTAAATTAAAATTAAATGGGAGTAAATTTATGAAAACATCAGAAGTATTTGTAGAATCGTTGAAAATTAGAGATATACTCAAGATTAAAAATGATTTCTCAGCAAATCCTATTGATATTTCACTGTCACCAATACCGCCATTCTGCATTTCGGATAATATTAAAATAATAATAATAGGTCAAGACCCAACGGTTAAAATCAAAGCAAGTAGAGAAAGAATAAAATGTACACTGAATCTTGATAAAAATGGCTCGCTTAAAAACTATATACTGAATATTTGCAAACAACTTGGTTTGGGTATAGAAAATATATATGCAACAAATATTTTCAAATATTTCTACGATACTCCGCCAGCAAGAACTCCACAGGTATTAAATGAACACTTAGTACCTAATCTTGAATTACTAAAATCTGAATTAGCTTGTTATCCGCAGCAATTAATTATTACTCTCGGTTTACCCGTTTTACAACTTCTTGTCGATGATAAAGCGCAAGTAAGAGATTATTGGGGCTATGATAAAAAGACAGGGAAAAAACTTAGAGAATTTAGCTATTGCAAAGCGTCAAATAACAAACTTAACAGAGATATTTTCCCATTTCCTCATCAGCCAAGCGTAAGTCGAATAAAATATTATTCGTCTAATTTGGAGGACTATATTAGCTATATGAAACTAACATATTAAATATAAATAATGAAGCCAATAACTGAAGATAAAATAGAATCCTTTGCAATAGAGCAGCTCCAATTCTTAGGCTGGGAATACATTTACGGATTGGCAATTGCTCCCGGTGCAGAAAAATCCGAACGAGAGAGCTTTGAGCAAATTGTCTTAGTAAACAGATTAAGAAAAGCTGTTCAAAATATTAATCCTCATATTCCGAAAGAAGCTCAGGAACAGGCAATACAAAAAATATTAAGAATTTATTCTCACGATCTTCTTCACAACAATGAAACTTTTCATCAATACGTAGTTGAGAAAGTAAAAATACCATTCCAGCAGGAAGGATATGAACGAAGCCATGAAATCGCACTGATAGGCTTTGATAATATTGAGAATAACCAGTTCCTTGCTGTTAACCAATACACAATAGTTGAGAATAATCAAAACAAACGACCGGATATTTTATTGTTTGTAAACGGCATTCCTCTGGTCGTTATAGAATTAAAAAATGCTGCCGGTGAAGATGCAACAATAGAAAGTGCCTATAACCAGATACAAACATATAAAGCGGCAATACCAGGATTATTTACTTATAATGCTGTCTGTGTAATTTCGGATGGATTAGAGTGTAAGGCCGGTAGCGTTTCGGCTGGGTTCAAGCGTTATATGGCCTGGAAAAGTGCGGACGGGGAAAAGGAAGCGTCAAGGTTTATTCCACAGCTCGAAACAATGCTAAAGGGGATGCTGAATCCCAAAACACTTCTTGACCTTATCAGGAACTTCATAGTATTTCAAAATACTAAGAAGATAGATCAGGAAACGAAAGTAACACAGATAAGTACCGAAAAGATTTTAGCAGCATATCATCAGTACTATGCTGTAAACAAAGCTATTGATAGCACTATTCGGGCTATTGGCTATCAACCCTCCCTTAGTCCCTCCCAAAAGGAGGGAAATAATAATTATAGAGGTGGATTAGAATTTTCAGGGTTATTGGAAGAGGCGCGTAAACTAAGAGCAAATCAAACTAAAGCTGAAGAAATATTTTGGGAATTAGTAAGAAACAAGAAATTTCAAAATCTTAAATTTAGAAGACAACATCAAATTGGTTCTTACATCGTAGATTATTATTGTCACGAAGAAAAATTAATAATTGAATTAGACGGTGAAATACATAATAGTGAAGAACAACAAAAACATGATATAATACGGGATAAATATCTTACCTCAATTGGAAATAAAGTATTACGATTTAAAAATGAAGAAATTATTAATTCAATTGAAAATGTATTACTAAATATTTCAGATTATATTTCCTCTCCCCGTGGGAGAGGGCAGGGTGAGGGTTACGGCAGCCGGAAT
>PLNZ01000301.1 GCA_003142915.1 Ignavibacteriales bacterium
CTGCCGAGTTCATCTAACTGGGAGTTAGAATGAGCAAAAGCATATCTGCTTCCAAGTTCATCAAGCTGAGAATTAGAATGAGCAAAAGCATAACGACTGCCAAGAGCTTCTAACTGTGAGGATGAACCATATAACAGAATGGGTAAGTAAGTCTCTTGAATTTTGGAGTTTGTTTGTACTCCCCCTGCGAGATTTACTTCTAAAGTTGACTGATTTTGTGATACCTTATAACGAATGGCTTCCTCTACCTTATTATTTTTTTGCGGATCTTTTGCAAAACCCGTTATGAAAAATAGGAAGCAGAGGATGCAAGTGAAAATAGATTTAAGCATAATCATTCCTCGCACTTTGTGAAAATAGTTTATTAAGCGTTATAACAAATGCAATGACTATGCCATCAGAAGAACCTTATTTTTTGATTAAATTTTGAGGTGCAAAAATATTGGTAAGTAAATATTACCTAATTGTTAGAGAAATAACGTAAAATATGTAATAAAATTATACATATATGTAATTTTCATTGAAAAATAAGCAAATTTAGATATTTTATATGTTAGCTCACATACTTCAATATTTTATATTATCGGGGAAAAATATTATTTGTTTAGCAGCTTATCTAATTTTGGGCGGGATATTTTGAGAAGTCTGGAGGTTAATGATTTATTTCCGTTAGCCTTTTTTAATACTTCTTTAGCATAAATCTTACCTAATTCAGTCATATTTGTTTTAGTAAAACCAATATTTAACCGGATTTGATCGGGGTAATAAAAAGGCTCTTCAATATTATCATTTTTAGATGTTTCCTTTTCTTTTAGAATATGCGAGAGATCTTCAAATTTAATTGTATTATCTTCGGTTAATAAAACAGCCCTTTCGATCGCATTTCTAATTTCCCTTACATTGCCGGGCCAGGTATAATTACTAATAAAATCCTTTGCCTCAGCATTTATTTTATCAATAATCTTGTCAAACTGTATTTTAAAATCATTAATAAAATGATCTGCCAGCAGTAATGCATCGCCTTCTCTCTTCCTCAAAGGCGGAATCTCAATATTTACGGTATTTAAACGGTGATATAAGTCTGCACGGAAAATATTCTTTTCAATCAACTCTTCCAGGTTCATATTAGTAGCGGAAATAATTCTTGTATTAATCGGAATGTCCGTTAAGCCTCCGAGATGCCGGATTAATTTTTTATCTATTGCGCGTAAAAGTTTTTTTTGAATGTTTAAGCTTAAATCCCCGATTTCATCAAGGAACAAAGTGCCTTTTTCAGCAAGTTCAAATAACCCGATTTTCCTGTTTTTAGCGCTTGTAAAAGCGCCGGGTTCATAACCGAACAATTCCGATTCAAGCAAATTTTCCGGAATTGACGAGCAGACAATATCTACAAAAGGTCCGGTAATTTCTTTATTACTATTATGAATTGCTCTGGCAATTAAGCCTTTGCCGGTTCCGGTCTCACCCAGGATAAGTATGTTTACATCTTTATTTGCTGCAACTTTTTTTGCTATGTATATAGTTCTTAAGAAGTTTTTTGAATTGCCAATAATTGATTTGAAATCATATATCCCTTCGTTAGTACCCCCGGCTAAATGAACAGTGGTTAAATAGGTATTGTTAATTAATATCTCTTCCAGATAGGAAATGAACATATACAGCTCATATGGGAAAATAAAAATATCTATAAAACCAAGCTTAGCAAGTGAGCTTACAAGTAGTGCATTATTATCAGGGACAATAAAAATAATTTTGTTTTTAATACTATTTTTTATCTTTAGCAGCCTTGTTAAGAATTTTGATTCGATACTATTGATTTGAAGAATTATAATTGAATCGGGAACTATCGCAAATCTTTGAGCATAAGAAGGATAAACCGGCAGATTTTTTAACTCCAGCTGCTTAATTGCAGAATGAATGGATGAAACATCTTCCGTATCTGAATAGACTTTTATTATTACGTGTTTTTTCCACATTGCTTAAAATTGTTCTTCGTAATAATTTAATTCTTTTAAAGCTTCATTTCTTTCTGCTTCTTTCAAATATATACTTTTAAGCCGGCTGTCTTTAATATTTTCGGCTATAAATGTTATTAATGATTTAGAATATTTTGCATATTCTCTCGACTTATTTAAGTTACCCCTCTGACTGTAATACTTAAAGAGAGCAAAAAGTGCTTTCCAGGTTAATTCTGTTACGTGAAGATTAAGCACTAAGTCATATGTATTTAAATAATAATCTACTGATGATTTTGATCCTAAGAGTGGATTGCGTTCACATATCGCTCCGAGCCTGTAATTTCTTTCAGCTTCAAAGATATAATTACTCTTGCATAACTCGACCAGATTTTCCGAATGCAATTCTCCCGCAGCTTTATCAAGTATATTTAATTTAATCATTATATCCGCTATAACCATCGTACAATAAAAATAGTCATACTTTCTTTCTTTAATAGAAAAGTTCGTCCTTATAGCCGTCAATGATTGCAGAATTTTACTTAATTCTCCGTCCGGGATTTTGCTTAAATTTAATAAATATTCATAATTTATTTTATTTGTTTCACCGGATTCTTCCTGCATTGTAAAATCAAATTCTTTTAATAATTGATTAAGCTTTTCATAATCTCCAACTGTAAAATATAATTTTCCTAAAAGGAAAAAGGCATTTTGTTCTTCTTCTTTATTTTGGATTTGTCTGAAAATTTCAATTGAGTCGTTTAATGACTCAATTGCTTTTTGATAGTCGCACATTAGTAAAAATATTTCACCAAGATTGGATTCCACCAATCCTTGACCGTCCTTTATTCCAAGGCTGTTAAAAATTGAGTAAGCTTTAGTATAATTATCAATGGATTTTTCAAGTTCCAAAGAGTTAAAATAATATATCCCGAAATTTATCAGCAATTTAGCTTCCTGCTGAATATTGCCGATAGATTGGTTAAGATTTAGCGATAGATTCCAATAAGCCAACGCATGTTCATCGTCCCCTTTCATACTGTAAATGTTTCCAATATTCATCAAAATTCCTGCCTGTTTGAATTTGAGGTTTTCATTTTGATAAGCAGAATTTGTTTTTTCAAAAAATTGCAATGCGGAATCAAGATCGTTATCCCGATAGATTGAAATTAGCCCCAATAGTTGATAGCTTGATCCTAATATTTCCTTGTCGATATTTTCTAACCTTACCAGGTTATTGCATATTTTGATTGTTTCGTCATAATGATTTAAGTTGAAATTGACATTTGCAAGGTCAAAAAAAAGACCGCTTCGCCTGGAAGGTTCTGAAATCGCGGCGATTAATGATTCCAATAAATTTTTGCCGTCAATTAACTCACCTAATCCAACAAGGCAGTTTGCTTTTAATACTTGCAATTCGTCTCTTGCTGCTTCATTTACATTACTGAGGATAAGCCCGTCTACAAGGTTTACAGCCGTTTTATAATCATTCAATTTAATAAGGACCTTACAATATTCAATTTTTACTATCAGCTTATTCTCTTCACTAAGAGGAAAATCTAAAAGATGATGTAGAATGGTTTTCTGAAATGAATAAGCAGAAATCTTTTCAGCGTTATATAATTCATCTTTTAATACTTTATAGCTTTCCTCATAGCATTCAGCAAGCTCAAATTGCCGGGCAAGTTCATTCCGGTTATATTCCGGGTAATTTTTACTTAAGAATACAGTAATTGCATTATGATAATTTTTCTTTTCATTTATACCGGAATAAACATATTTTTTTAAGCCTTCTGATGTAAAAACCGGGTTCGAACCGGACGTTATATTATGCAATATATTCTTGTGGGAAAGCGCATCCAAAAGATGGGAAACCTCATCCCCCGATAATTTTAAATATTTCCCGATGATATTTAAGCCGGGAGAAATTTCAAAAGCAGATATAAACCGGGCAGAGTATAATTCATTTTCCGAAAGATTATTTGTTCTGATTTTGTAGATCTCTTCATGCGAGCTTTTAAGCAGAGTCGAGGTTTTTTCATCGGTTACTATTTCAATTCCGCCGGAAGTAAATTTAATTATCTTAAGCAGGATAAGATCTTTTAAAAAGCTTTCCAGGCTTCCAGGGAGTAGATCAGCATAAGATAAAATCAACTGTTTAAGTTGTTCCTTGGGGAAGTATGGGGCAAAACTCATTTCTAAATATTCCGACAAATGAGCTTCAGTAAAAGGTGTAAGATTTATTTCTCTAAGATTTGAAATAAACTCGGAAATATAATGCCGATCCGAATTTTCAGTGAGTATAACCTTAATATTATTAGCCTGAAGAATTGGTATAATATTATTAAATATTTCTACAGTGAAATCTTCGTAACTATTAAAGGAATCAAGAATTAGAACGAAGCTGCTTTCAATTGTAAGACGATTCATGATAGATTTAATTTCGTCGGCAAGGTTCACCGGCAATTCATTGTAAAGTTTATCTATTTGTTCAATCAGTTCAGAGGACAATTTAGAATATACAAAATTGTTATATATTATCTTTTTTAAGAATAATTTTATAAAGTCTATCCCGCTTGTAAAATTATCATTCTCAATAAGTATAGAATTATCAATGCAAGAATATAATGCGTATGCAAGAGTAGTTTTTCCAGCCCCTTCCGAGCCCCTGACAGTAAAAACTTCTCTGCCGGTTTTATCTGAAATGTATGTTTTTAAAATCGTTAGACAGTCTTTCCTGCCGGCAAAGACTTTTGCAGGCATCCAATCTTTAGATAGTTCTTCATCAATTTCAATATTTAAATCGCTTAGTATTTGGATTGCATTTGTATATCGTTCAGCCGGATCCTTTTTTAAAAGTTTTTTAATTACGTCTATTGTTTCTTTAGAAATGTTAGTTTCAGGAAAATCAAATTCCTGCTCAATCTGGGCTTTATATATATTAAGCTCATTTTTTATATCAAAAGGAAAGTTTTTGAAGACTAATCGATAGAGCGCCATCCCAAGAGAATAAAAGTCCACGCGAAAGTCATGTTTTTCATTTTTTAAAATCTCCGGCGCAATATATTCTGCGGTTCCCCTTATAGCAATTTCCTTATTTCCAAATGTCCACTGAGCAAATCCCAAATCAATTAATTTTATGAATGGTTTTCCTCCAATAAGCGAAACCAGGATGTTTTCAAGCTTGAGATCGTAGTAAATGTAATTTGAGAGATGGAGATAATAAAGAACAGAACAAAGCTGTTTAATAACTTCCTTTAATAGGAGTTCATCATTTAATATATCAAATTCCAGAGGGTTTTTGCCGTTAAAATATTCAAGTGTAAAAAATTTACTGCCGGGTGTAATATCTTTATCATCTTCATTTGTCAGGATGACGGTACCTGTGTCAAAAGTCTTTACAATGTTCGGATGATTAATTTTTCGAAGAGTAAAAAATTCGTATTTAAATAATTCCTCTTCCGCTGTATTCACATTCTTGGGAAGAATCTTTATGGCAATGTTTTTCCCGGGAATATCTATATCATCGCACAGGTAAACAGCGCTTCTCCCTTTCCCCAATAGTTTGTTTATCTTGTATTTTCTATTTATCATGCTTTTATCTGCGGATTAAAATACGAACTAATTTTTCTGCCGAGACTGTTTGCTGCAAATAATGCAAAGAACAATGCCAGCCCGGGGAATAAAATCATCCACCAGGCTTGCGATAGATAATTTTGTCCTGCTTCAATCATAGATCCCCACGATGGATAACTGCTTCCGGTTCCCAATCCCAAATAACTTAAAGCTGCTTCAGCTAAAATAATATTTCCATATTGAAAAACTAAATTTACTACAACCGGCCTAAAGATATACGGCACCGTTTCCTTTAAAAGTAATTTTGTATTTGATAAACCAATAAGCTGTGCCGAAACAAAAAAATCTTTATTTTTAAGAGAAATTACTTCGCTTCTGACAATTTTGAATAAGCTCATCCACCCGGAAAATCCTAAAACAACTATAACGCTTGGAAGAGAATTACCAAACAATGCTATTATCAGAATAATAAAAAATATTACCGGAAATGCAAGGAACATATCAGTCAGCCTGTTTAAAACAGTATCTATGAAGCCTTCTGAATACCCGGCAAAAAAGCCTAAAAATAAACCGAGCAGCATAGAAATTAGTACCGAACTTAACCCGACAAACAGGGAAATACGCGCTCCGTATATTAGACGGATAAATATATCCCTTCCCAATTCATCTGTGCCCAATATGAATGTCTTTGTTGTAATTAAAGGGATATTGTTTTTGAATGTTACCCTATCATTTTCTATTGAAAATACGGTGCCGCTTTGATAATAAAGTAATTTGTCTCCTATTGAAATGCTGTCAACAAAAATTATACTTTCATCAAAAGACTTTTTAATTACATGATTCTTTAATCTTATAAATTTGTCAACAATGTTTTCACTATTAGTACTCTCATCCTTTAAATGAAGAACTTTAACACTCGTGAACGGAGGTAGAAGTTTTGTTACCGATAAGTCTTTTTGAAAGTCCGGATTATCATCCGTTATTACCGGTGCAAAGAAGAAAAATGAAAGAAATAATATGATTACAACAGATGTAAAGTTTATATTCCTATGAAAAAGTTTTATTCTTCTCCCTGCCGTTAAAGAATAAATAATAATTATAACAAAAAAAGAAACTGAAGCAATTATGTCGATAAAAGAAAAATTTACCTGCGCATATGCAAATGACGGCGAAATGATAAATAATTGCACATAAAGTAATATTATAAGAAAAGTATTTACAAATAATTTTATTCTTACAAGAAGTAAAATGAATGCAAATACCAAAATTAATTGCCGGATTTTAAATTTGTGAAGCATTTAATTTAAAATTCCTTTCGCAATTCTTTTATCAAGGACAGCTTTAATAATATCAGAGCTTAAATTTGTTAAAATAACCAGGATACCGGCGACAAAAGTACATCCGATTACTACTGGATAGTCACGGGATAAAATTGCATCAACTGTTAAGCGCCCCATGCCCGGAAGAGCGAATATTACCTCGGTTATTAAAGCGCCGCTGAACAATAATCCGAGTTCTACGCCCGCAATAGATATTACCGGGTTAATTGCATTGGGGATAATATGTTTCCTGACTATATCCTTTTCCGTGAAGCCATTTGCGCGAAGATTTTCCACGAAAGGTTTATTATATACTTCTTCAAGATTATCGCGAAGATATTTGAAAAAAACGGCGATACCGTTAAGCGACAGTGTTATCAATGGTAATACAAGATGCTGTGCATAATCAAACAATTTTTGAATTGTTGTATATGATTCGGTATCGAATGAGCTTAGCCCTGAAGAGGGAAGAATACTTAATTTTTCTGAAAATATGTAAATTAAAAAAACGCCCGCAACAAAAGAAGGAATGGCATAAACTGTCAGGCTTGTTTTTGAAATAATTCTGTCTGTTATCCCGTTGATTTTTTTTACTGCTATGACGGATAAAAGAAACCCAAAGACAATTTGAATAATGAAACTTAATAAAGAAAAAATAATCGTGAAGGGAAGAGTCCTTTTTATAACTTCGACAACCGGTATCCTGTATGTATATGATATTCCGAATTCTCCTTCGCTAAGATTAAGAATAAACGTTTTGTACTGGGTTGCAAAAGAACCTTCCAGGCTGAATGATTTTTTTACAAGTGCGGTAAGCTTAGGACTTAAATCGGGCGATATATATTTTACAGAAGGGTCACCCGGAGAAATTCTTAATAGAAAAAAAAGAAATGTCATAAGTAAAAATAAAACCAAAAGGGAAGTCCAAACCCTTTTTGCCAATACCTTGAAGATTTCTTTTCTCATAAAGATTCTATTTAACAGTTGACCAATTCCGGCAGTTGTGAAATACTCCAAGCGGGCTTGCGTTTAAATTTTGAATTCTTGTATTGTATGCTATCAACTTATCATCCCAAAATAAAAATGTGACCGGGTTATCCTTGTAAATAACCTCCTGCAATTTTTTGTATAGAACATTTTTCTCATCACCGTTTTGGGAAACCTCAATTTTTTCCAGCAGTTCATCCATAGTTTTATTTTGATAACTTGCAACATTTAGAGGCGCATCTGATAGCTTTGAATACCAGAAGGACTTTAAATCAAGAGGAATTGACACCGTCCAGCCGGCAACCCAGGCATCCAATTCTCTGTTAAACATTTTTTGAAAGAAAACTTCAGGCTCCAGTTTTTCAATTTTTACTTTAATACCGATAGCTTGCAGATTATTTTGAATTAAGGTTGCAGTAAAATCACGTCTTGGATTACCACCCGGGATACAAAGCGTAAAAGAAAATTCCTCACCGTTTTTTTTGAGAGTTCCATTCCTATCGGTGTCTTTCCACCCGGCTTTTGTCAAAAGCTTTTTAGATGAATCCGGGGAATAAATCAGAGGGTGCAAATCATAGTTAAATGCGTCTTTAAATATAGAGGACACCGGTCCATCGGCAGCTTCACCATGATTGTTCAGGAATTGTTTTATTATTTCATCCCTGTCTATCGAGAAGGTTAATGCTTTACGAATTTCATAATTCCCGAAGAGTTTATTAGGAACAATATGTTTTGTCTTTTTATAAACTTCCGGGTCAATATTATTCCAGCCCGCATAATCATACTCACGTTCTTTTATTGCAACGATATTAAGATTATTAATTTTTGAAAGAGCGGTATAGTCATCGGCTTTTATATCCTGCATGAGGTCAATTTCGCCTTTTTTCAATTGGGTAAGTTCTGAATTGTAGTCCGGAACTATTTTAAATATTAACTCTGAAACCTTTCCATTTTTATATAAAAATGATTTTTTATCAGCCTTCAGAATTATTGACTGGTTTTTATTCCATTGAGAAAGTGTAAAAGCGCCGTCGGTTACCGGCTTTAATTCCTTTTCAGCGGTAACTAAATCTTTGCGATTAATATTTTTAAAAACGTGTTCCGGAATAATAGGGAAATCAATATCATAGAAAGAAGGAGCACGATTCTTCTTGAAATTTATTACAATAACAAAGGGGTTCTTAACTATAAATGTCTTTTTCAAATCTATGTGCATAGCAGAGTCAATGTAAAAGTTCTTAAATGTACCGTAAAGCTTGCTTTGCACAAGCGGATCGGAATAAGTATCAAAAGAAAAAACAACATCATTTGCAGTAAACTGTTGTCCGTCGGACCATTTTACATCATCCCGCAAATTAAGTGTTATTGATGAAGAATCACTGCTCCATTCCCAGCTTTTTGCAAGCATAGGAGATGTTTCCATATCGCCTTTTTTATCATCCCAATCATGCTGTACCAGACTGGCATATAGAAGTTCGGAGATATTGCCTTCGTTATCGCTAAATGCGAAAAGAGGATTTAGTGATTCTAAGTCGGAATTGATTGCAGATATAATACGTCCTGATTTTTCTGAAGATTTATTTTGGCATCCGCTGATGAATAATAAAATTATTATTAATGGAAGAGTTGAGATAATATGCCTGATTTTCATTTTACAGCCAAAATATTAGTAATAATTTTGCTGTTAATTTATTATTTTGTTTGATAAATACAAATAGACTTGTTAATTCGGAATGTTAAAAACAGTTATTAAAGAATTATCGGTAAAAAGGGACAAAGTCCTTTTATCCGGTATAAATTTTGAGCTTAAGAAAAATTGTATCCATACCGTGCTGGGTTTAAATGGTTCGGGAAAGACCACATTGATAAAATCTTTAACCGGTCTGCTCAATCCTCAATTCTATTCTGTTGCGGGAAACGTATTTTTCGAAGGTAAAGATATTCTTACGCTTGATAAGAATGAACTGCTTTTATTAAGAAGAGATAAGATAAAATACGTATTCCAGGATGCGGTCAATAGCTTTAACCATTTGAAGACTTTTGGGTATTATTTCGACCGGCTTGCAAAAAATAAAGAAGAAATAAATATTCTTCTTACATATTTTATTTTACCTCAATATTCTGAACTATATAAGTTGTTTCCCTATGAAGTAAGCGGTGGTATGGCACAGCGAATTAGTTTTATCTTAGCCCTTTTGGCGCACCCCGAAATAATTATTTTAGATGAGCCGACTTCAGGTATTGATCCGGCAATCTCAAATTTATTTCTGCTTAAACTAAAGGAATTTGTAAGTCAGGGGAGTCATTCCATACTGCTTGTGACCCATAATATAAATTTTGCAGAGAAAATTAGTGACGAAATAGCTTTTTTATCTGACACAAAGCTTAGCGTGTTCTATCCTAAAAAGGAGTTGTTTTCTCCCCTGGAAGTTTCAACAGGTGACAATGCTAATGGAAAACCGGAGAAAATGGATAATTCTGAATTATTAAGAAAATTTATTGATTCATATAAACAGCTTTCATTATGAACGAATTACTTATTGTTGAAAATATTAATTATAAAGTAATTAAATCAAACTTTCTAAGTTGGAAGAAATCGGGAAAAGAAATATTAAAAAATATTTCCTTTCGGCTTGAACGGGGAAAAATTCTTGGTATTGCCGGTGAATCGGGGTGTGGAAAAACAACTTTGGCAAAAATTTTAGCCGGTGTTCTTCCATATTCCGGTGGAAAATTAACTTTTATGCAGTCAGATGAGTGGCATAACAAGAAAATAAGCCCTGTGCAAATACTATTTCAAAATAACGGCGAAATATTAAACCCGTTTAGGGAAGTAAACGAAATAATTGAAGAAGCTATAATTATTAAGACAAAAAAGAAAAAAAATATTCAAACCGGGAAGAAAAAAATATTGGATTCGGTAAATTTCCCGGAATATTTATGGAACCGCAAAGGATTTGAATTAAGCGGCGGGGAACAACAGCGCGCCGCTCTTGCAAGAATTCTTGCAGTTAAACCGGAATTATTGATACTTGATGAACCGTTTTCTGCCCAGGACCCCGGGTCGCAGTTAAATCTGTTAAACCTATTTAAAGAAATAAATAGGGTTAATGGAATAACAACAATATGTATTGCTCATAACGTGAGTATTTTAAAAAAACTTTGTGATGAAATTATAATAATGTACAAAGGAGAAATTGTAGAACAAGGAGCGGCTGAAAAAATATTTTCTCAACCCAAACATCCCTATACAAAATTTCTTATAAAAGCAGATAGTTTTGAACTTACTTATGAGGAATTAAAATTAGAGTTTGAAGGTTTTAAATCTGCGGGATAGACAAATTTATTATGCCGAAAACAAATGCAATAAGAATTCTGGAA
Source organism: Ignavibacteriales bacterium (assembly GCA_003142915.1). Classification (GTDB taxonomy): domain Bacteria; phylum Bacteroidota; class Ignavibacteria; order Ignavibacteriales; family Ignavibacteriaceae; genus FEN-1297. The sequence goes on from PLNZ01000301.1 coordinate 11,219, forward strand.
TCAAAAAATATTCCACATACAGTTCATACTTATAAAGTGGATGAAGATGATTTAAGCGGAACGACAGCAGCTAATAAGATAAATGCCAATAAGGAAACAGTATTCAAAACGTTAGTTGCTTCAGGAGATAAAAACGGAATAAATGTTTTTTGTATTCCTGTAACGGAAGAACTGAATTTGAAAAAAGCTGCTGCAGTAAGTGAAAATAAGAATATTGAAATGGTAAGGGTAAAAGACCTTTTAAATTTAACCGGTTACATACGCGGCGGCTGTTCTCCCATCGGAATGAGAAAGAACTTCCCGGCTTTTATTGAGGAAACTGCCCGGTTATTTGAAAAAATATATGTAAGCGCAGGTATTAGAGGAATGCAGGTTTGTCTTTCCCCCTATGACTTGAAGAATGTAATAAATGCGGTTTTTACCGACTTATTATAGCTAATATTAGTGTTTGAGGCTGTTTTTTAACCAATTTTAATACTATATCCAAAGATTTAAAAGTGGTAAAGTTTTTTGTCCTTTATCCTTTGAACTTTGTCCTTTTTAGAGCTTTTATTTAAAAGTTGTAATTCCTATATTTGCTCACTAAAATTTGGAGTATTAAAATGGCTAAACAACAGACATTTGCTGATAAAGCTAAGTTAAAGAAAAGAGATAGCAATGTTACAGTTAAAATGATTAAATCTGTTAAAACTGAAAAAGGTAGTTTTAAATTTACCGAAAAGTTCGTTAAACTTGATGATATTAATAAAGTGACAGAGCTTAAATAATTAGAAAGCGCTAAGCAGCTACCACTTCAATTGCCGGGTGAATATCTCGTTTTAATAATCCTTCAATCGCCATCAGGGTACCTGAGATTGCAGTTGGACAGCTTCCGCATGCACCCTGGTAATGTATCTTGACTGTGTACCTGTCAATTCCCATTACCTGAAGCCCGCCGCCGTCTCCGGCTAAAGCCGGTCTGACTTTGTTGTCTAAAAGCTCGTTAATTTTTTTTAACAATTCATCCGTATTTTCGTCGGGCGGTTTAAGTTCATCCTCAGAAGGTATTAAATTCCGGTCGAAAATTTTTAGAAAATTAATAAATGGTTTCTGAATCTGTCCCCAATTTGCATCTTTTGACTTTTCTATGGTAATGAATTTATCCATATAAAAAACGGAAACAACACCGGTAATTTCAAAAATTCCCTTTGCCAAAGGATCGTTTTTAGATTCTTCAATATTATGAAACTGCCTCGTTTCATATCGTAATAATCTTTCGTTCAATACGAACTTTAATGCGTTGGGATTTGGCGTCGAATCTACGTTTAAAATAAATAACATCTTATTTCTCCAAATAATATCTTTAAAAATAATTCAATATAAAATTACCTACAAACCAATAGACAGTCATTTTTTATTTAAGTGCGTTATAATAACTCACATTACGCAAATGATATTTAAAATAGCCCCGACACATGTCCGCCGCTAGGCGGAAGGAAGGATTTATGTCCGGGCTTTCATTATTAAC
>PLNZ01000239.1 GCA_003142915.1 Ignavibacteriales bacterium
CCTTCATTCCAAACCAAAATTAGTGAATAAATCAAAAATTATCTCTACTTTTACATAAAAATTATTGCGGAATTAATTTATAAGTATGTTTGGATTTACATTAAATCTTTAGTTTATTTATCTTTACTATAAAGTGAATGAGTAACTTTCATGTTGATAACTTTGATGCAAAAACTTAATGAACAAAAAATATAAATTCGATTTTAACTTTTTTAACTCATTTCAGGATATGTGCTTTTTAGTATCCGGTGATGGAAATATATTAGCTTTGAACAAAGCCGCTTGCGAAGCATTAAATGTTACTGCCGGGGATATTGACGGGTACAATTTTTTTAAGTTTATAGAACCTTCTTATATAAACAAGACGAAAACTGCATTTTCCAATACCGTAAAAAACGATAAAATTGGAGGAAACTTCTCAAAATTAAATTTTAAGGAGAAAATTTTTGATATTACTTTGTCTTTTATTCCATACCTTTTTGCTGAAACAAAATTATATTTTATTCTTGCAAGAGATATAACAGGTGAAAAGTTAAGAGAAACTGAGTTGATGAGGTTTTATTCTGTTGCGGAAAATACCGTAAACCCGCTGCAAATAGCCGATCCAAAGGGTAGGATGGTATATGTTAACCAGGCATTTGTAAATTCAAGCGGGTTCAGCAAAGAGGAATTAATCGGAAAAAATCCAAACATTTTTAGCAGCGGTAAACACTCCAGGAAATTCTGGATGAAAATGTGGAATACTATTAATAGCGGTAAAGTCTGGGTGGGAGAAGTTGAAAACAAGAAAAAGAACGGCGACCCGTCTTATACTCAGTTACTAATATCACCTATTCTTGATAACGAAGGGAAAATATATGGATTTTTTGGCATTCATAGAGACTTAACCGAAAAAAAACTGCTTGAAAAACAACTGATACACACACAAAAGATGGAAAGTATCGGCACACTTGCAGCGGGTGTTGCTCATGAAGTAGGAAACCCGCTTGCTTCAATTTCGGCTTTAGTTCAGGTAGTTCAAAGATCAACTTCCGATGAATTTGCTAAAGAAAAGCTTGAATTAATCAAGAAACAGGTAACAAGAATTTCCAAAATTATCCGGGATTTGGTAGACTTTTCTCGCCCTTCAAATTATGAATTACAATTGACTGATATTAATCAGAGCATTGTTGAAGCGATAGAAATTATAAAAGTTGGGGCAAAGGCTAAAGATATAATATTTAATGTGGACTTAAATAAAAAAATACCTTTGTTGCCTTTAATATCCGACCAGATACAGCAGATATTTGTAAATATTTTATTAAATGCCGTAGATGCAATAGCAGAATATAACGATACCCAAATACAACATATGATTTCAGTAAAGTCTAATATCAACGAAGAAAATGTTATTATTAAATTTACAGATACCGGCGGAGGTATTCCGGAAGAAAGCCTGAATAAGGTTTTTGAACCTTTCTTTACTACAAAAAAAGAGGGAAAAGGTACGGGACTCGGCTTGTGGGTCAGTTATGGAATAGTCAAGAGTTTTCAAGGAGATATCAAAGTTGAAAGTGAGTTAAAAAAAGGGACAACTTTCACAATCATTTTGCCTATACAACCTTAATTAAAGGGAAAAATTATGCCGGAAAGAATATTAGTAGTTGATGATGAAGATATAATTAGGGAGTCTTTAGCATTTGTTTTAAAAAAAGAAGGCTATACAGTTCAGGAAGCTGAAAACGGATTGGTAGCTTATAATAAACTTATTGAGGAAAGTTTTGATTTGGTCATTACGGATCTTGAAATGCCCGAAATGAAGGGGATAGAACTTCTTGAAGAAATTAAGAAGCTGAATATCCAAACTTCTGTTGTGATAATTACAGCTTTCGGATCATTAGATACTGCCATTTCAGCTTTAAGAAACGGCGCCAGCGATTATTTGCTTAAACCTGTTGAATTTGATGAATTGATAATCAAAATAAAAAGACTCTTCGATGTAAAAAATCTTCTAATGGAAAACCGGCTGCTAAGGAAAGAAGTACAAAGAAATTATGATTTTGAAAACATAGTAGGTAAAAGCGTTGCAATTAGAAAAGTTTATGAAATGATTCAAACCGTTGCCGAAACAGATACTACCATTTTAATAACCGGCAAAAGCGGCACCGGCAAAGAGCTTGTTGCCAAGGCTCTTCATTATAGCAGTAAAAGAAGAAACAAACCCCTGATTACCGTTAATTGCGGTACCATTACGGAAAATTTAATTGAAAGCGAACTATTTGGACACAAAAAGGGCTCATTTACAGGCGCAATTTCGGATAAAGACGGTTTGATAAAAGCAGCAGACGGCGGTACATTATTTCTTGACGAAATTAGCGAGCTCCCTTTGCAGCTTCAGGTAAAGCTGCTGCGTGTTCTACAGGAAAAGGAATATACTCCTGTCGGTTCTACAGCAGCAATTCAAGTCAATGTCAGATTTATTGCCTCTACCAACAGGGAACTTAAGGAAGAAGTTATTGCCGGAAGATTCAGAGAAGATCTTTATTACAGGCTGAATATCGTTGAAATTAAACTCCCTTCTCTAAAAGAAAGAGAGGAAGATATTACACTGCTTGCCGATCATTTCCTGAATAAATACAGGCGGGAAATGAACAAGAATATTAAGGGAATTGATCCCGAAGCAATGCGCGCAATAATTGCCTATGAGTGGAAAGGTGAAATACGCGAGCTGGAAAACACCCTTGAACGGGCAGTTATTTTCTGCAAAGATGAATTTATTACTCTAAAAGATTTACCTCAGACATTTAATTCAAAAACGGGAACTACCGATTTTTCCAAAATGGGTTCGTTGGAAGATTCTGTCAGAAAATTTGAAAAAGATTATATTTATAAAGCGCTTGAGAATAATAATTTCGACAAAGAAAAAACTGCCGATCTGTTAAAAGTTGGCCTATCAACCTTATATAGAAAACTAAAAGAGCTTGATATAAAAGCTTAAAGAGCTGCTGAAATATTTTGTAAAAATAGGATTGTAAATATTTTGCTATTCAATTAAAATTTTTCTCATTTATTATAACGGTTCTTCAATATTTTTCAATAGCGGGAACTTAAGGGTAGAATAATATTTAAAACAAGGCTTTATTTAGTTGCATATCAATAATTTAGTTAGAATTCAAACATTATTATTATGATATGCGACACCATCAATTGGCACGCAAATCGCCTTTTAGAACCGGTAGCGTTTTGCTCATTTCTTATTAACGTAATAAATTTTTAAGCTCCCTTAATGAAAAAGATTGTTGTATATAGTCCCGATTCGAATGTTTGCTTAAGCCTTTTTATGTATTTACAGAGCGATTATAATGTAACTACTACTACCGATGTGACAATATTAAAAACAATGACTAAACACATTAAATTCGATTTGCTAATTATGGATGCCCCGCCGTCAAATTCAGTCGAAGCGTTTTGTAAAGAAATAAAAGAGCGGCATCCTGAGATACCCGTAATACTTACTTATGTTTATCAAGATAATTATAAAACTTTTGATTTGAATATAAGAAAATATATAAGCTCGGTGTTTTATAAACCGATTGATTTATATGAAGTATCAAAGTATATGACATCATTGCTGGTTTGAATTCTTTTATTATTTGAAACTGTTTGGAAGGAATTGTAAAATAAGAGGGGAATATCAAATGCTTAGCCCCATGCTCTTATAGATTTTTCCATAAAACTCTACTTACTTTTCAATCAAAATCCGCCGGTAAACCGGGATTTCTATAAAATTCAAAAACCCTTTTTATCTGACTTTTTATAACCCTTGAGTGGGATAGTTCAGGTATTTTGTCTTCTTCAAAAAAATCAACATCATCTGTTTCATTGCTGATGGTTTTTTTACCGCCTTGCAAATCGCATAGAAAAATTAATTTATAAACATGAAAAGGAAACGGAGGTTTATGCCCTTGTTTTGCTCTGTCATAAACGGCAAGTATTTTTTTTGATTTCACAATAAAACCGGATTCTTCAAATACTTCCCTTTCAACGGATTCACTCGGTATTTCATTAGGATCAGCCCAGCCGCCCGGTAAAGTCCAGCCGCCGTCAATTTTTTCTTTAACAAGAAGAATTTTATTATCTTTAAAAACAACACCTCTTACATCTACTTTAGGTGTAGCGTATCCATCTACATTTTTGAACAGTTCCTTAATAAATTCAAAATCGCCGTCCGAATTTGAAGCCATTATTTCAGCTGATATATTTCTTATCTGATTATAACGCTCAACATCAAATTCATTTACAGCATAAGTAAGCCCGTTTTGTGCAATTGCCTGCAAACTCTTTGCCCATTCAAGCCATTTTGGTTCCATATTCTGCCTTTCACATTTTGTTAAATGGATTAAAAAGGAATAATTTTAATATACAAATATAAATCTGTTTGTTTTTTATTAGGAACGGTGATGGATAGTAAAAATTTGCTTTCCTTCCATCTGCTTGTGATATTAATAAATGAAATTTTTAAATAACTATATTATTGAGAAGCTGTTATTTGCTTTTCTATTATATAACAGCACTGTGGCAGATCATTATAAGCACAATATCGAAATAGATATTCAGTATTATACGTTCAAAATAACATTAAGTGATTCAACTGCTGCTATAACCGGTGAAGCTGAAATTAAAATAAAGTTTCTTTCGGATGGCATCAAAAAGTTTGATCTCTAACTTGCAGGACTTGACTCTTCATCAGGAAAGGGTATGGTCGTAAGTCAGATTGAACAAGAAGGGAAAGCTTTAATATTTCTTCATTTAAATGATCATTTGGAAATAAAGCGTTCCTATCCCGACAAAGGTAATGGTCATATAGAAATCATCGAACTGAATACCCATTTAAAAAATGTTTAGTTTTTTGAAGTTTTCGCCTTTTTAAGAAAGATAGAATCCGGGATTCCTTTATTAACTACATAATTAGAATATGTCAAGAATACCTTCCCTGTAGAACTATCTGGATTATCTTTCTTGTTATTACTATTCTCTTCCTCCATTGAATTATGTGAAAGCTTTAACCTGACAGCATTAAATGAAAATTCTATATTATCAGGTAAAGGAAATTTATTATTTCCATAACCTAAAATTATAGTAAAAGTACCGTTTGTTTTTGTTGTTGATTCCACTTTGCGAAGAAGGTTTTCACTCTGATCTATCCATAGTGTTGATAGTATAAAATCGCCTTTATCATTTAACGGAATAATCTTTACAACCAAGGTATTATGACCTTCAAATAATTCATCTTTGGCATAAATAGCGGTAAATTCTCCGCCCAATAAAGATAAAGGTGATGTATAAAGGCCGTCTTTAGGAAGCATTGCAAATCCATCCGACTCGATATGCATTTTATCCGGCTGCTTAAAATATATTTTAGCCTTCATTTCCGGAACTTTTAAGAAAGTGACATCAACTTTTATATCAACATCGGCAGAATAATCTTTTACTTTTTGAAAAGTATCTTTTAAGTTCTTTATTATAACATTAGGATCTTTGCTTTGAGCAAAACAGATAGTTGTTATCAAGAAATATAATAGAAATACTTTTTTCATTTCAATTCCCGGTGATTATAACTATTGTAATATTCCTACCATTCAGGTAAGAATATCTTTTTTGTAAAATATATAGGATGCTAATCCGAAAAGCCCGGCAATATGCCCGAGCATTATTAAAGTTGATTTAACAATCTCATATGTATCTATAGGCTTATCAAAAAACATACTCCAGGATCCCATATAGCTGGTAAACAAGTATGGTTTGATAGTTTGAAAAAGATCCACATTGATAGCAGATATTATTAAAAAAATTATTATTATCGCCATAGTTGTAATTATGGGACCTATTGCGTTTTCAACAAGTGCAGAGAATAAAAAGGCAAGAGAAGCAACCACTCCCATACTCAATACAGCAAAACCGTATGCCAAAAGAAATCTCCATAAAATATCGTTTTTTGCAAATACCATAATAATACCGCCTCTAAAAACCATCAATTCCCCTGTCCCAAGAAGCAAATAACCTAAACCGAGGCTAACAATTGCAAGCCAAAGAATCAGCAGGAATGTATAAATAATACCGGCTATAAATTTGGAACTTACTATTTTCATTCTTGAAACAGGCCTAGTAAGAATTAGCCTGTAGGTACCGGCAGTAGCTTCGCCTGCCAATAGATCTCCGGCAACCAGAGTTATTAGAAACGGTATGTGAACTGAGAGGCTGTTTAGTATTAAATACGAGACAAAATATGTATTCAGCAAATTTCCAACGAATATAAATGACTGCTGAAGGTCTCTGGTCATAAAATCTAAAGATTTATGACCTTCTATCTGTAATGCAAATTCAATAACAGGAACAAGAATGGCTATGGCGATAAATCCTATATAGGTGCGCCATTTTTTAAATATTTTATAAAGCTCTATATTGATTAATTTAATCATCCGGATACCTTCTGCGTAATGTTCAGAAAGTATTCTTCCAGTGAACGGGTTGGTATCATAGCTCCTACCATAATATCATTTTGAACCAAATATTTATTCAATTGCGGAGCCTCACCGGGAGATAAATTAAAAATCAGTTTCCCGTTAATCGCTATATCAAGTTTATCTATCCATAAAGTATTATTCAGAAGCGATTTTGTTTTTTCCAGGTCGTCAACTTCAAAAGTAACGCGCACATTTTTTGAGTCTAATAATTCTTCAACATTACCCTCGACTTTAGCAGAGCCTTTATCTATAATAATCATTCTGTTCGCAATCAATTCCACCTCATATAAAACATGAGAAGAGAGAAAAATTGTTTTTTGTTTTTCTTTGCTTAAATAAATTATCATATCTCTTATTTCTTTCATTCCCTGTGGATCCAGACCGGTAGTTGGTTCATCGAGAATTATTAATTCGGGATCGTGCAGAAGGGCCTGCGCCAATCCAAGCCGTTGTTTCATTCCATGTGAAAATGTTTTTACTTTACTTTTGTATCTTTTCTCCAGCCCGACTAATTCCAGCACTTCCATTATCCTGTTTTTCGATATCTCTTTGCCTGAGATTTTTCCCATTATTTCAAGGTTCTTAAAAGCCGACAAATACCCGTAAAAATCAGGTTTTTCAACAATTGCACCTATATTACTTAGTATTTCCGTACGGTGTTGTTTTAATGTTTTCCCGAATACCTTTATACTTCCCTCAGTGGGTGCAATAAGAGAAACAAGCATTCTTATAGTTGTACTTTTGCCTGCTCCGTTCGGGCCAAGAAATCCAAAGACATCGCCTTTATATACATTAAGGTTTAAATTATTAACTGCTTTTAAGTCTTTGAATTGCTTTGAAAGATTCTCTATTTCGATAACTTTTTCAGAATCCAAACTGTTTCCTAAATTTTATTTTCTTTCGAGTGATCTCAATCATTACCAACTTTCATTTTAACTATGAAGATGTAAATTATATTGCTAATTTAAACTTTTATTCTATATCTAAACTATTTTTTTACATGATCGGCAAATATTAACTGACGAAGTACATTTCAAGCCCTATTTATAGGATAAAAACTTAGTACAATGCTACAAATATAGTTAAAGATTTTTATTTATGTTTTTTTGTAATTTCAATAAAAAAAATTAATATTTCAAAAACTAAATGCAACTGAATATGAAAAAATATTTAAAAAATATAATTTGGTTTTTAAAAGAAATATTCTCAACTTTGCATCAATTTTTACCACGGAAAAATTTTCCAAGAAAAAATATTTTTTTGTTCTATTTCCTTTTTAATCAAATTTATTTAGTTTGAATTAAGCCTAAAATAATTCTAACACAAATTTTTTATAATGACAATTAAAATAAACCACTATAGCTTTTCATGGAATTTTATTTCAAATTTCACAACGTATTTAGATCTTAATTTTGTAGGAAGGGAGTATATTAATGCGCATTGAAAGATATTATACGAAAGCTGGGCAGGATCCGCTAACCTCCATCGATTTTACCAAACGTTTATCAGAGATTAAGAATCCCGACGGCTCTACCGTATTTAAAATGGAAGATGTATCAGTCCCTTCCGGTTGGTCGCAAGTTGCCACGGATATTATTGCTCAAAAATATTTTCGTAAAGCGGGCATTCCTAAGCTTTTAAAGAAAGTTGATGAAGAAGGAGTACCTGAATGGCTTCAACTTTCAACAGCCGATACGGAAAAATTAAATCAACTCCCGGAAAAGGATAGAATTACATCCGAGACTAACGCAAAACAAGTATTTCACAGGTTAGCAGGATGCTGGACTTACTGGGGCTGGAAAGCAAACTACTTTGATTCTGAAGAAGATGCTAAAACATTTTACGATGAATTAATGTACATGCTTGCAAATCAGATGACTGCGCCTAACAGTCCCCAATGGTTCAACACCGGCTTGCATTGGGCTTACGGAATTACAGGTCCTTCACAAGGACACTATTTTGTCGATTTTAAAACTGCAAAGCTGACAGCTTCAAGCGATGCTTATTCACATCCTCAGCCGCATGCATGCTTCATCCAGTCTGTAAAAGATGACCTTGTTAATGAAGGCGGCATTATGGACTTATGGGTACGTGAAGCACGATTGTTTAAATACGGATCAGGTACAGGTTCAAATTTTTCGGAAATAAGAGGCGCAAACGAAGCTTTAAGCGGCGGCGGAAAATCTTCAGGATTAATGTCATTCTTGAAAATCGGCGACCGCTCTGCCGGCGCAATTAAATCCGGCGGAACAACCAGGAGAGCTGCAAAAATGGTTACTCTCGATCTGGATCATCCCGATATTGAAGAATATATTAATTGGAAAGTTGTTGAAGAACAAAAGGTAGCTGCTATTGTTGCAGGTTCAAAATTATGCAATCAGCATCTTAACGCCATTATGAAAGCATGCTACGATGAGCACCCCGAGAACGACAGGTTCAACAAAGCTTTAAATAAAAATTTGAAGCATGCTGTTGTTGAAGCAAGGAAAGCCTATATTCCTAACAATTATATTGAAAGAGTAATTCATCTTGCAAAACTTGGATTTAAATCAATAGAATTTCCTGTCCTTGACACAGATTGGAATTCTGATTCTTATCTTACCGTATCCGGTCAAAATTCCAATAACTCAATAAGAGTTACCAATGAGTTTATGAATGCGGTATTAAACGACGGCGACTGGAATCTTTACTGGCGTGTTGAGAAGAAAAAAGCTAAAGCCGAAAAAAGAGCGCCTAAACCATGCAAAACATTAAAAGCCAGAGAGTTTTGGGATCAGATTGCGTACGCAGCTTGGTCATGCGCCGATCCTGGAATTCAATACCATTCCACCATTAATGAATGGCATACTTGCCCTGAAGATGGAGAAATTAAAGCTTCGAATCCTTGCAGTGAATATATGTTTCTCGATGATACCGCCTGCAATTTAGCATCAATTAATTTGATAAAATTTTATGATGCTAAAACACAGAAATTTCAAATTGATGATTACAGGCATACAACAAGGTTATGGACAATTGTTCTGGAAATAAGCGTATTAATGGCTCAATTCCCGAGCAGGCAAATCGCTCAGTTGAGTTATGATTTCAGAACCCTTGGTTTAGGATATGCAAATCTTGGTTCGCTTCTTATGCAGCAGGGAATTCCGTACGACAGCAACGAAGCTTTTGCTATCTGCGGCGCCTTAACTGCTATTATGCACATGACTTCTTATGCCACCTCGGCAGAAATGGCTAAAGAAATTGGTACTTTTGGAAAATACGAAAGAAACAAAGAACACATGCTCCGTGTTATCAGGAACCACAGAAGAGCCGCATATAACGTTCCTCGCGAGGAATATGAAGGATTATCTATCTTCCCTGTAGGAATTGATCCTAAATATTGCCCGTCCGATCTTTTGAAAGCAGCACGGGAAGATGCCGACAAAGCCCTTGAATTAGGAACACAGTACGGTTTTAGAAACGCACAGGTGACAGTTATTGCTCCTACAGGTACAATAGGACTTGTTATGGACTGCGATACCACCGGTGTTGAGCCTGATTATGCTTTGGTTAAATTCAAAAAGTTAGCCGGCGGCGGTTACTTCAAGATTATCAATCAGTCAATTCCTCCTGCATTGGAAAGACTGGGATATAATAAAGACCAGATAACTGAAATTGTAAGATATGCCAAAGGTTCGGGAACGCTTGAAGGATGCCCGTATATTAATCCACAGGCATTAAAAGCAAAAGGCTTTACCGAAGCAATACTTGGTAAGATTGAAAAAGCTCTTCCAACAGTTTTTGATTTGAGCTTTGCATTCAACAAATTTACAATTGATGAAGACTTCTTAACGACCAAATTAAATTTCAGCAAGGATGAAATAAACTCAATCGATTTTAACCTGCTTACTGCATTAGGCTTCTCAAAGCAGGAAATTTCATCGTCTAATGATTATGTATGCGGTACAATGACTATCGAAGGAGCACCTTTCTTAAAACATGAGCATTATCCTGTTTTTGACTGCGCAAACAAGTGCGGCAAGAGGGGTTCAAGATTTATCCGTTCGGTTGCCCATATTAAGATGATGGCAGCAGCACAGCCTTTTATTTCCGGCGCAATATCAAAGACAATTAATTTACCGAACCATGCTTCAATTGATGACGTAAAAGACGCTTACATGGATTCATGGAAGTCTGGTATAAAAGCAAACGCATTATACAGGGATGGTTCTAAATTATCCCAGCCGTTGAACTCAATAAGCGAAGAAGAGCTTGAAGCAATTTTAGAAGACAAAGAGCAGAACGATATTATTAAAGTTGCTGAAAAAATTATCCATCGATATATCGCAAAAAGAAGAAGGCTTCCGGATAGAAGAACCGGTTATACCCAAAAAGCAAAAATTAACGGGCAATCGGTATATATCAGGACTGGAGAATATGACAACGGCCAGCTTGGTGAAATATTTATAGATATGCACCGTGAAGGCGCCGCTTTCAGAAGTCTGCTTAACTGCTTTGCAATCGCTATTTCTTTAGGATTGCAGCACGGCGTACCTCTTGAAGAATTTGTCGATGCTTTTGTATTCACTCGTTTTGAGCCAAGCGGTCTTGTCACAGGTAATGATAAGATCAAGATGTCTACTTCCGTTATTGACTATATCTTCAGGGAATTAGCTGTTACTTACCTTGGGAGGAATGATCTTGCACATGTTGATCCCGACGAACAAAAATCAAAGGTTTCTCCGGGTATTGTTAAGAAATTTGCCGAACCGGAATACGTCAGCGAGGAAATTGTAAGTGAACGCTTGGTGGAACTGGATAAGAAAAATGCAAAAAACTCTTACAACTACTCACTTTCTTCAAACGAACCTAAGCTTCACCAAAGCTTGTCGGGTAATGCATATCATTCAAAAGTCAGACAGGCAATTGAAAAAGGCTACACCGGTGATGTATGCAGCGAGTGCCAGAGTTTAACAATGGTTAGAAACGGCACCTGCTTAAAGTGCATGACCTGCGGATCTACCTCTGGCTGCAGTTAAAAATAGAATTAATTTGTACTTCAAAAAAGCCGTCTGTTAAGACGGCTTTTTTTATTTATGATTGACTCATCTTTTGAGAAGTTGATTGAATAAATATTCAATTTAAATATATTAAATAAAACAATTATTTATATTTGTCTCAGATATTCTCGAAATCCGGGTTATAAGTAGCTTATTTCAATACTTTAATTCTAACAATAACAAGGGATCAATATTATTATGGGACCAAGAATCTGGATAAGTGAATTAGAATTTAGTGATGGCTCAAAAATAATATTGATATTAATAATTTTTGGAATGATTCATTATTACGGCACTCAAATATATTAAGCGGTTTGTTTCACTCACAAGTTATTATATCTGAAAGTGATTCTGATTGTCGTTTTTATTCTGCTATTCTTTCATCTATACATGACAAGAATGGATCAATAAACCCAGATATTTTATTTGTACCGTGCGGTGGCAAACAACGTATCCCGGTCGTTGTAAAATCATTAGTAAAAGTGAATGTGCACGTTAAGGTCATCTCTGATTTTGATTTATTAAATAATATAACTCCTTTAAAATCAATTTTCGAGGAGCTTGGTGGAAAATGGAAAGAGGTTGAAAACGATTGGAAATTAATAAATAAATCAATTGAGCAAAAACGTCCGGAA
>PLNZ01000434.1 GCA_003142915.1 Ignavibacteriales bacterium
AAAGCAGCAGATGAAAATGGAATCTTTACTTTACCAGACGGGACTAAAACGGAAGCCCCTGTCTTAACGGGTAAACCTAAGCATGATAATGGATGTTCTTGTAGTTGTGTTTTCCAAATTAAAGGATTATAAAAAGGCATCGCAATAATTTACTTGAATGCGAAAGATTAAGAAATTTTTAGTTTCTGTTTTAATTCAGCTATTTGTTTTTCCCTATGCCTTGATAGGTGAGAAATTATAATTTTTTAGTTATTCATTACGATGTTAGAAAGATATTTCATGGCTTATCGTGTTGTTATTATATAGTTTAACATTTTGCGAGCAACAAATATGCAACAATATACACGATATTTCGTGTATGTTTATAACTATAACTTACTTTCTGATTTTCTTCTTTTAATATATTTCTCGTAATTATCGTTATCATTATAAAGAAGCCAGTAAAAAGGGATCTCGATTGTAAATAAACGCCACGCACTCAGTTATCCTTGATGCAACGAATGCTAAATGCTGATTTATTATTAAAATTATCAATATAAATTTTATTTGTATCTCCATATAAAGTTAATATATATGAATAAGGTGAATCCTTCCCCGTTTGAGATGAACTCCAAAAAGTAACATAATAACCTTTCGAGAATTGATTATCATATCTACAGCCAGCTAATAATGCTGAAAATCCGCTTGAATTAGTCCCGGTTCCAGTTTTTATTCCCTGCCCTTTATCTATTAATATATTGCTACTAAAGTTAGCTGCTATTTCAAAATCACTTAATTCCGGTTCTGATGGAATATGCCATCCAGAAGGACATAATCCGGTAGATCCCCAAACTGTTAAATATTGCATTGCTTCACCCCATTGATAAAGACCGCCATATTTATCACAATTAACAGAAGAATCGTTATAACAATATTTCTCTATTCTTCCATTATTTGTTTGGTCTTGACTTGATAAAATCATAGTTCCAACATTCAGATTTTCTTTCATCCAGGTTTGATTTCCAATTTTAACGGAATGATATATTTGACCGGAATAGGTGAATGCATTCGGATCATTGATTGGAGATGTCGGATTATCATTCTTCTTACAGCCGAATAAAAATAGAATTAATAAAAGAGATAGATATTTTTTCATTTTAACCTCATTATTTAGTTTCTTTTTGCAAATAAACAGACACAGGCGTCAAACTACACCAAGAACCATATACGCCATCATAGATTGCGGGCAACACACCAAAAAGAAGATCTAAAACCACATACCATCCCTGTATATCTCTCTGTATAAGTTGAATTTTTGAATGGTAACCGTCTAACTCGAATACTATTAAGTGATCTAAAGAACGTTCAAGACTTACTGTTTGCGGAGTTTTTCCAAAATAAACCCCATTTATGAAGAAGTCTGCTCCTTGCGGTTCTGATTTAATGTTGATTTCTTCTCTTTCATTTTCAAGTATAGTCGCGCAACCGGTGAAAGAAATGATGAAGAGAATTACTAAATATTTTTTCATATCACCCCTTAGTCTTCAAAGAAGTTCTTTAATATCCATTTCTGAGTATTGGGATTGTATTCCATGGACTTAGCCCCAATTCGTTATTATAAGTTAAATAAGTAATTTCATTGAATCAATAAAAATCAAATTTGACCTATAGTCTTTTATTGGAATTTATTTGTAATGGAATGGTTGTAGGTATGCTTCTATTTTGCATTCTAATGCCTTAAAAGTGCCTCTCAACTCACGATTTCACAAAAGACTATCCATTTCCCGGGTGAGTGTGCGTCTTAATCGTTTTTAGCTATTATAGGGCTTGTTTTCGTTTTATTGCGTGCCGGATTTTTTCCTAAGCGATAAGGGTATAAGCTGCAATCAGTTAAAGTGCATTTGAGAACTTCACCCTTTTGATTGCAGCTGCATTCTAGGCAATACTGACGGATTGATTTAACGGGGGTTGATTTCATATTATCTCTGGATTAGTTTTCACTAAGTATTTTCTTATTTAATTCAGCAATTCATTTTTACCTTTGCCCTGATAGGGGAGAAATTATAATTTCTTAGCTGTTCATTACTTCAGAAATTTTGCTTTTTAAATGAATCATATCTGTAAGATTACCTCTGGTTTGCATTTTCATATTTGATTCATCTCTATCCTCATTACTCATTTCTTTCCAAAGTTCGGGTATAATAACAAAATCATTCCTGNNTTACGCTTTTTGATAATTCTATTTCGTTTAATTCCTTTTCAATCGGTTCAATGGTTTTCTTAACCTCTGAATTATCATAAATATTTTTGACCTGTTCAATTATTTTTTTTTGTGCCGGTTCTATTATTACATTATTACCGGCGCTAAGAATTGAATTGATAACCGTAAAAGCATATTCGTTTCTTCCCATTTCCAAGGCTTCATTTATCGAGCTTATAATTTGTTCTGATTTCTTTGGTGAGCTAAGAAATATTTGTGCCTGTGTTATTTGCTGCTCACCTATTATTTTCCTGTTTATCTCTTTATCTGATAAATTTGGGAATTTAACGGCCTGAATTTTCCCGGTTGTGTGTTTCTTTCTTTCTGTGACTGTGTTTAACAGATTGCTTAACTCTCTTTTGTATTCAGCTCTGGTTTCCTGTGAAAGGTCTTGAATTATTTTCTTTTTGTTTTCCTCTGCATATAGA
>PLNZ01000282.1 GCA_003142915.1 Ignavibacteriales bacterium
TGAGTTCAATAAATAAATATTTTTGTGTGAGTCAAAATTATCGGCTAACTTCAAATTCATACGCATAAGACAATTCGAAATTCCCAAATCATTCTTCAAATCACGGAGCCCAATTCCTCTGTAATAGGATGGCAATGTCCAGGAAACGACAAAAAGATATTTAACTGTTCCGGAAAATTTTATCACGGAATTACAAAATTCGTCCACTTCATTCATAATAGATGCGAATGTAGTTACATGTCNNACAGCTTGCGGAATGATCCAGATAAATCCGAAATCGATATTTTCTGGCTTATTATCTCCAAGCAAAATATTTATCACTTGTCCATACGGTGCAAGTGAAGTCTTGATTGTTGGAAGATCACTATCATTATCAATATAGTTCACAAAGTTTTGCAAATTAAAACTAGATATGAATATACCGGAAAATTTTTGTGGGGATTTCATTTTAAAAAATCATTAATAAAAAGATAACTCTGTATTTAAAGAAATTTTATAATTACTGTAAGGGAGTGAAATAGTTTTAACATTTCTTATTGCTGATGAAATTTTTCTGACCTCATCCACCAATCTTGCTGCAATGGTTTCCTCTGTGTATTCGCCTGAAAATGAACAATCCTCATCAACTGCAATATGGATAATCTTCATATTGGAAGGGAAATCCCTGTAGAAGTGAATAATACCCAAAAGGACAGCCGAATCGCTATCATTATCNNTTTTTTTTTGATACCGCTTTTGATTTGTATTAAAGAAGAAAATCCTTTCTAATTCATCTTTATATATTAGAGGCAGATTAGATCTAAAAAAAATTGTTTGCATAGCAGTCTCTCATAAATTTAAATAGACTGTTGAGTCAATAAATCAGTTATATAGGCGGCAAATGTTCCTATTGTTTTAAAATGTGACTCCTCCTGGGATATAGAATTTCCGTCAATTAATGTTAAATTTTGCCCATATTTTTCTTCAATTTCCGATTCAATTGAAACTATTAAGTTTATGAATCCTAACGAATCCAATACTCCATTGTTTCCGAATAATACAGCATCTTCCCCTTGATTAATATCAATTTTATTTTTTAGTTGTTCGTTTAACTCAATACAAACTTTCAAGATAACATTGACAATTTCATCTTTCATTTTTATTCCCATCAATTAATTGAATATCTCCCATCAACTAAAATTATTGCCTCTCTAATCTATGCTGATTTTATTACTTAGGAAAAATATTTAACAGCCCTCATTTGAATTTTTTTGAGAGAGAATAAGCCAGATTATTTCAATTCCAAGGTACAAATTTATTTTCATGATTTTCTCAAAATTTTAACACATTGATAAAAAATTATAAGTTACAGGTCTAAAAATATTTGAATAATTTAAAATTAATCATATCCAGGTTTATTTCATAATATTTTAGAATCAGAGTTTGCATGTGAACTAACTAAATTACTATTTTTGTATTGAAGGGAGTTAATAATAATGACTAAGAATCAATTGAATAGACCTTTTTTATTATTTATTTTCACAATCATCTGTGCCTTTATAATATCTCAATTTCTGAAAGGTGTTACCCTGGATAAGGATAAAGGGACTGATGAAAAAGATAATCTGCATGCCACATTTTACCAACGCGCGCCTGAAGTGATAAACGTTCAAATATCCGGAAATCTTTCGCAGATGAAATATTTTTTCGATGGGTTAAAGCAGGCGAGAAGCAGCCAGGTTAGAGTAGCCCACTACGGAGATTCAGGTTTATTAGGAGATATGATTACTTCAAGTATTAGAGAAGATTTACAAAAAGTTTTTGGCGGAAGTGCAGTTGGATTTTTATCCATAACCTCGAGGGATATAATTTTTAGAGCCACAACTAATCAATCATTTTCTGATGACTGGAAAACGGTTACCGTATTAACTGCAAACCCGCAGAATTTACCGCTTGGTATAAGCGGCTTCGTTTCAATACCGCAAGGCTCAAGCTGGGTAAGGTATGCTACTACAGGTTGGCATTCCTATTTGAAAAATATCAGCACAGCAAAATTGTTTTACAGCAATGCTAAGAATTCATCAATCAAATATTCTTTTAACGACGGTTCAGATCAATATGCTAATCTTAAACCCGGCAATGAGGTTAAAGAACTTATTTTGAACGTACCCGGGTCCGGGAGTGCAAAGTCGATTAAAATAACCGCCACTCAACCGAATCAGGCTTATTTTTATGGAGTTAGCTTAGAATCAGGCAACGGTGTTTACATAGATAATTACCCCTGGCCAGGAGATGCCGGTCTCGGCTTTAGAAATATTCCTGAGTTATCCTTGATACAGTTTAATAAGTTAATGAATTATAAATTAATCATACTAACTTTTGGTGCATATCAAGCAATCTACAGTTCAAATGATGACAGGTGGTACGAGAACCAGATGATTAAAGTAATTAATGACTTGAAAAGTACATTTCCGCAAACGAGCATTCTTCTTATTGGCGTTGGAGATAAAAGTATTAAAAAAGGAACAAAGTTTGTTACCGACCCAAGAGTATCTGAATTAAATAAACTCCAGTTAGATATTGTTGCTAAAACCGGAATTGCATTCTGGGACTTTTTCCAGGCAATGGGTGGTTATAATTCAATGGTAACATGGGTTCATACAAATCCTCCTTTGGGGGCTTTTGATTATGAACACCCTACAGATTTGGGAGCTGAAAAAATTGGACATATGATAGCTAAAGCATTGATCGATGCATATAGCAACTCTAAATAATTTTTCAAATAATCTCTAAAGAAAAAATATAATATCCTATATTTTGAAAAAAATGATCCTTAAGGAATTGACAATTTTCATTTTTATTCCCATCAATTAATTGAATAACCGCCGTCAATAATAAAATTTGATCCTGTGACCCACCTGCTTTTAGTGCTAAGCAAAAATAAGACTAAATTTGAAATATCATCCACCGATCCGATCCCTGCCGGATGCTTTTTAATAACAGATTCTATACCGTCAGGATAAAATTTTTCCATCGCCTCAGCAAGCTCGGTTTTTACAACCCCGGGTGAAATTGAATTAACCCTGATCTTACTTGATGCCAATTCCAAAGCCAGGCACTTCACGGCGCTAATTAACGCCCCTTTCGAGGCTGCATAAGCAGTAAACCCAATCTCACCTTTTATCCCCGCAACAGATGATATCATTACAATTGAACAGTTTTCATTGGAAATCTTCTTAGAAGAAATAAGCCGAACTAATTCGATACCTGCATACAAATTTATTTTCATAATTTTCTCAAATATATTCCAATTGAATGCCCGAAGCGGGGTGAATTTATTTATTCCAGCCGAATGGACACAACCGTCAACTTTGCCGCTTTCAGAAAATTTTTCCACGACAATTTTTAATTGAGAAAAATCTGTGATGTCGAATGCCTCAAATACAATCCTATTGGGATAAAGTTTTTTTAACGAATCCAGCCTTTCTTGATTTCTTCCTAATGCAAGAACATTAGCACCACAGCTTGCCAAATCCGAAGCAATTTTTTTCCCGATTCCGGAACTAGCACCGGAAATAATAAATCTTTTCCCTTCAAATTCATTTGATTGGTTCATAATTCGCTTGGTCCTATTATCCTGGTTTTCGATAAATTCAATCCGATTGCGCCCCATGAAAGCCCGACACCAAAAGCACAAAGAACGGCTTTCTCCAACCTATTTTCTTTTTGCAAACGATCATGCTCAATAGAAAGCATTAAAGGAATGGAAGCAGGACCGGTATTTCCAGTTAGTTGTACTGCAACCGGAACAGTTTCTTTCGGGACCTTTAATTTTTTCTGTAAATATTCTAAAATAAATTTATTTGCCTGGTGAAGAGCAAAAACTCCGACTTCCTGCTTCGCCCAGCCGGTAAAGCTTAATAAATCATTAATTACAGGGGGAACTTCGCGTAAGCAAAAGTTCATTATTTCCATTCCATCCATAAATAGATTTTCATCAGAGCGAATATTTCCATCTTCCCTTTCCGTTGCAACTGAAGATTTTTCATTTGAGGGATACCTTCCGCCGCCGGCTGGGATTATTAAATATCCGGCACCTGAACCGTCAGACATTATATTAAAAGTTAATTCATCATTCCCTTTTTCTATAAGAGTACAACTGCCGGCATCACCCATAACCATTCGTAAAGCTTTATCATCAGGATGAATTATTTGAGTTGTAACATCACCTGTAAAAGCTAAAACTTTTGAACAACTTCCCGATGATATTAATAATGAAGCCTGGTAAAGAGCGTAAATATAGCCTGAGCATCCATATCTTATATCAAAAGCCACAGCCGTTTTGGGAATGCCAAGTTTGTTTTGTAAAATTACACTTGTAGCTGGAATTTTATGATCAAAAGTTTGGGATACAAAAACAATTCCATCAATACTTGAAGGGTCTATCGACAATTCCGAAAAAATATCTCTTGCAGATTTTTCGCATAAATCGGAAGTACACATCCCGGGCGGCGCATACCTGATTTTGTAAATACCCGTGCTGCTCATTATCCTTTTTACTTCTAATTCACCGTATTTGGCTGAAAGATCATTTAAGTCTAATTCATACTTGGGATAAGTTGATGATACAGCCTTTACTGAAATACCGCTTAATTTTATCTTCATTATTAAATTTTTAAAAACATAGAAAAAAATCCCCTCAGATTTCTATTATTTCGGGGCAAACAATTTTTTCAACATCCAGAATAATTGTTCCCCAAGACAAACCGACACCAAACCCGCACAACAATAATTTCATTTTTCCATTTTTTACTCTTTCACGGAGTTTATGAACAATAGTTAAAGGAATTGAAGCAGAGCTTGTGTTTCCAAACTCTTTAAGAGAATAAGGGACCTTTTCTACCTTAATGTTCAGTTTCTTCCTTATAATATCGTTCATAATAAAGTTAGCCTGGTGAAGAATAAATGCATCAATATCATTGATGTCAATATTAAATTTTTCAATCAGCAGCTTTATTGTTTTCGGTACTTCTCGAAGTGAAAAGTTAAATATGTCAATACCTTCAAGCACAACATGCAAATCACTCCTTTCAATTCCTCGATCAATATTTTTTAGTTTTAAAGACTCCTGCGTAACAGGAAATCTGCCGCCGATATTTCCGCTCTTCATTAAAATCGTTTTATGACCGCTGCCATCGCAGCCGAAATCAAAATACATTATTCCGGAGTCTTCAACAAATTCTAATGCTGTTGCGGTACCTGCATCCCCCAAAAGAGGATAAGCACTTTTATCAGTTATAGTTGTTGTTTTACTTGCAGTTTCCCCCACAAGTAAAAGACCTTTTTTAATTTTCATGGATGAAATCATACTTGAAATAACACCCAAGCCATAGACATACCCGGAACAGCCCAGATTTATATCGAAAGCAACACATGATTTTAGTAAGCCTAAACGGTCTTGTAAAATAATTGAAGTCGCGGGAAATGGATAATCTGCTGTTTGCGATACAAATAAAAGTATTTCAATTTCATCTTTTTCCCATTTTAATTCATCAATCAAACCCTTCGCGGCATAATAACAAAAATCCGAAGTACATTGATCTTCTTCTGCAATATGCCGGAATTCAATATCTGTTGTTTTTACAAACTTTTTGCGTTCTTCTAAAGTTAATAAAGAGTAATCTAAATTTGAAACTTTATTCTTGGGAACACATGCGGAAATACCTCTAATAACAACATTATTTAAATATTGTGCCGGCATATTTTCGCTAAGATTTTTTTTGTTTTATTAAATCAAATACCTCAGATACTTTATTACATGCCCTTAATTCATTTGCAGAAATTGCAACCTCATAATCTCCATCAACCATAGCTAATAATGTCAATGCTGTTAATGAATCCCACTTTTCAAGATGCCTAAACTGTGTTTCAGGTAAGATTGTCCCCAGTTCAATTTCATCAAAGCATCCTTCAAACTTTATGAGAAAATCTGCTATTTCCATTGTTAACCCTAATGATGTTTATGAAAAATAACTAAAAAGGAAGATAGATAAAATTATACTATTCCCTGTCTTTATCAAAATAATTTAGTTGTTTCAATTTGAAACGTTTTTTGTCGTAAATATAAATAAATCATTTATTAATAAACAACTTATGGTTGGTATAATTTTAGAGTCGAAAACCGAATAAAAGAAACTTGACAAGGATAAAATTTCCAAATGAATTACAAAAACTACGAAGAAATAAATGATCGAAGATCTCAATATTAGACAAGCAGCTTATGGATTTCAATAAAGGAAAAGAATGTGTCTGATGAGAGACTTCTATTCAATTTTTAAGGATAATTATCAGTTTGCAATTTAAAAAATTATATATTTATTGTTATAAAATTATTATTGTACTAAAAATATTTAAACTTTTTTAATATATTATAAAGCTTTCTAAATTTAATTTTTAATATATTACTATTAAATATTATGAATAATGATGTGATAATTAGACCGGCTACAGCAAACGACATTGATTTTGTCATAGAAGCAATAGTTGAATCTGAAAAGAGCGGTTCCAATATAATCAGTTCGTGCAACATTTTTGGTTTAACCGAAGAAAAGTTTAAAGAAATTATCAGGAAAGTTCTTTGTGAAAATGTTCCCAATTATGATTATTATCTTTCTGGTTTTATTAT
>PLNZ01000377.1 GCA_003142915.1 Ignavibacteriales bacterium
ATATAAAACTTAATTATTTTTTGTCTGGGCTAATAAATGACCCGCAGGTCATTTGTGTGATGTACGTTTATCGCATTTATTTCCTTTTGAATTCGCAGTTATTTATATTTGACCGTTTAAAAATTATTGGAGAAATACATCTTACATGGATGCACAATATGAAATTGCCGTACTTGGTGGGGGACCGGGGGGTTATGTTGACGCCATACGCTCCAGTCGGCATGAATTTAAGATGGTAGTTAGTAATAAGGATGATTTAGGCGGTATTTGTCTCAATTGGGGTTGTATTCCCACAAAATCACTTCTTAAAAATGCTGAATTTTACGATAATATTAAGAATCATTCCTCAGATTTTGGTATAAAAGTACAGGAACTTGAATTTGACTTTTCCCACATCATTGTATGGGGAGGCAATACATATTTAACCTAACAATTCAAATGGGAAAATAGTTGGAAACGAATATGAGAGAGCTGTTTTATTGTGATCTCGGTTTTATTGATTATAAAGTAGCATGGGATTTACAGAAATCTACATTTGAATTGAGACACAATAAAAAATTACCGGATATTATATTTTTGTTGGAGCATCCGCATACCTATACATTAGGGAAAACGGCGGATAAAAAACATCTGATAGGCTCGGATGATTTTTTAAGCGGAAATAAAATCTCTGTTTATGATATAGATAGAGGCGGAGATATTACGTATCATGGTCCTGGACAAATTGTCGGTTATCCGATAATAGATTTAAATGAATGGCAAAACGACACTCATAAATATCTTAGAGCGCTGGAAGAAGTAATAATCAGAACTTGCAGTTATTATAACATAATAGGAACAAGAGTTCCTAAATATACGGGCGTGTGGATAGAGGACAGGAAAATTGCCGCAATCGGAATTAAGGTAAGCAGATGGATTACAATGCATGGCTTTGCATTTAATATTAATACTGATCTTTCACTTTTCTCCGGGATTATTCCTTGTGGAATTTCCGATAAAGAAGTAACCTCTTTACAAAAAGAAACAGGTAGGAAGATGGATATTCAGGAAGTGAAATCTCTTTTAGTCAAAAACTTTAAAGAGGTTTTTAGTTACGATGTTTTAACATCTTTTCCAAAAGAAGAATTGATATCGCTTAATTTTTCAAACAGCTAAACACGAAAGGTTTATGATGACGAAAGGCAGCTCATCAAAAATGAAATTATATATAGATCTAAAAAAAGCGAAAAAGATAAAATAAAAATTATGGGAAAGAACAATAAAAGGATAGATTCTCCTGATAATATAAATTATACAGGCGCTAACGAGTTGGAAAAGATACTTTTACTAAAAGCTCTCCGTATTATGCTTCTTGCCCGCAGTATAGATAATAAAGCAATGAACTTATTGCGGCAGGGCAGAACATTTTTTCATGTAGCAGGTTCCGGTCATGAAGCAATTCAGGTTGCTGTGGGATTATCGCTGCAATCAAAAAAAGACTGGTTCTTTCCATATTATAGAGATATTGCTTTAGTGTTAGCTATTGGAGTAACCCCTGTTGAATTTTTCCTGCAATGTTTCGCAAAGGCTGATGATCCTGCCAGCGGCGGAAAGCAGTTATCCTGCCATTGGAGTTCAAGAAGTTTAAATCTGCCTACGCAATCAAGCCCGACAGGTACACAATTTTTGAATGCAGTTGGCGTTGCTCTGGCAGGTGTTAAAAAGGGCGAAAAGTATATTACATTCGTCAGCAGCGGTGAAGGCACTACCAGTCAGGGTGAATTTCATGAAGCTATTAATTGGGCGAGCCGCGAAAAGCTTCCCGTATTATTCCTGATTGAAAATAATAAATATGCTATTTCAGTTCATGTTCAGCAGCAAAGCGGCGGAAGGGATAATTCAATTTCCGCAATGATGAGCGGATATGAAAATCTCTATACGGCAAGAATAGACGGCACTGATTTTTATGAGTCATATTCAACAGTTCAGGAAGCCATTGATCATATAGAAGCCGGCAAGGGGCCTGCATTGATTGAAGCTGAGGTAGTCAGGCTGCAATCGCATTCTTCTTCGGACGACCAGAAAAAATATCGCGACAAGGATGAGCTTGAAGCAGATTTGAAGAAATGCCCTATAGAAAAATTGTCCAAAAAGTTAATTGCCGAAGGAATATTATCTACAGAAGAGTATGAAGATCTGAAAAAGGAAACTACTGAAGAAATTAATAATGCGGCAGATGCAGCTTACAAAGCTAAAGACCCCATTCCCGAAGTGGCTGATAAATTTGTTTATGATGAAAGTGCGCTTAAAGACAGTTTGGAATATGAAAAATCACAATTTTCCGGCAAAACCGTTGTAATGGTTGATGCTATAAACCATGCACTTGATGAAGAGATGGAAAAAAACGATAAGATGTATATTTTCGGTGAGGACATAGCTGATGCGAAAGGAGGAGTATTTGCAGCAACCAAAGGTTTATCATCTAAGTATGGAAATGACCGGGTATTTAATTCACCCTTAGCGGAAGCAAGTATAGTAGGGGTTGCAACCGGTATGGCGCTTGCCGGGCTAAAGCCTGTCATAGAGATCCAGTTTGGTGATTATATCTGGCCTGCTTTTATGCAGTATAAATCGGAAATAGCTTCAATGCGGTACCGTTCTAATAATGAATGGTCTGCACCTGTAGTTACACGTGTAGCGGTAGGCGGGTATATTCACGGAGGACTTTATCACAGCCAGAATATTGAATCAATTTTCGCTCATGTGCCCGGAATATATATTGCTTATCCTTCCAATGCGGCAGACGCTAAAGGCTTATTAAAAACCGCATGCAGATTAAATGACCCGGTGATTTTTTGCGAGCACAAAGGTTTATACAGGCAAAGTTTTGCAGTTTCGCCTTCTCCTGATTCCGAATATTTAATTCCGTTTGGTAAAGCAAAGGTTGTTCGTGAAGGGAACGACATTACTGTGGTTTCATACGGACTTTCATTATGGGATTCCGTATTTGCCGCAAAGAAGCTTGAGGATGAGGGATATTCGGTTGAAGTAATAGATATCCGAACGATTATTCCGCTTGATGAAGAAACAATTTTTAATTCCGTAAGAAAGACAAATAAGATAATTGTTATACATGAAGATACATTTACTGCTGGCTTTGGAGCCGAGATTGCAGCCAGGATAGCTGATAACTGCTTCCAATTTTTAGATGGGCCTGTGAAAAGAATTGCAGCTAAGGATGCGCATATTCCTTATTCTCCATTTCTGGAAAATACGATTCTTCCTACAAGGGAGTTGATATATAAACGTATTAAAGAATTAATTGAATATTAAAGACAAAATTTAAAAAGTATTTAAATGGATATAATTATGCCGAAGATGGGGGAGAGCATTAGCGAAGGGACTATATTAAAGTGGCATAAGAAAAAAGGCGATGCAGTGAAGCGTGATGAAATTATATTTGAAATAAGTACAGATAAAGTTGATACTGAAATTCCATCGCCGGCCGATGGTGTACTTTCTGAAATTCATTATAATGAAGGCGATACTGTAGAAGTTGGCACCGTGGTTGCTGTTCTTGACTCCTCTGTTCAGGTGAAAGATGGAGTTATACAAAATATTAAAGAAATTATTTCACTTCCGGCTGCCGAAGCAAAGATAACAGAACCGGAAATAGTTAAGTCTTCTATTTCAAATGAAGAAAAGATTAAAGGAGAAATTCCGGTAACATTTAAATCAGTTGCAAAGAATGACGGGGCAAGTGAGATAATCCAAATCACTATGCCGAAGATGGGCGAATCGGTAATGGAAGGGACAATAATAAAATGGCACAAAAAAGTCGGTGAGCGGGTTAAGAAAGACGAAATTATATTTGAGATCAGTACCGATAAAGTAGATACCGAAGTCCCGGCGCCGGCGGCTGGAACGCTTGCTGAAATTCTGGTAGGTGAACAGGAAACAGTTGAAGTGGGAACAGTAGTTGCAAAGCTGGCTAAAAGTGTTGTTCTGTCCGAAGCAAAGGAGATAAAAGGCAAAGTAGAATCATTACCAAAAGCAGTTGAGCATGCGATATTGACCGGCGAAGAAAATAAAACGGAATCTCTAAAAGAGAGTTCAAAATTTTTATCTCCTCTCGTATTAAATATTTTGCGTGTAGAAAATATTGCCTATGATGAACTTGACAACATTAACGGTACAGGTTTGAACGGGCGGGTTACTAAAAAAGATATTCTGGTTTACATAGAGGACAAAAAGAATCAAGAATCTGCAAAGGTTGAACAGAAGGTTTCAAAATCACTAGATGAGAATTTGCAAGAAATAAATTATAAAACTGTAGCCACACCTTCACAGTCTTCTGCCAAAGTCCGAACTTTATACTCGTCTAATGAAATTGAGCGGATACCGATGGATAATGTTCGTCAGAAAATAATGCAGCATATGATAAACAGCCGGGATACTTCCGTGCATGTTTCTGCTATGCTTGAGGCGGATGTTACCAGGATATACAATTTCCTGAAGAATAACAGGGATGATATTCAAAGGAAAGAAGGTGTCAAATTAACATATATGCCTTTCATTGCTCATGCCTGCATAAAGGCTTTGAAGGAATTCCCATTTGTAAATGCTGCACTTGATGGAAATACTATTATAAAAAAGAAATATATAAATCTTGGGATTGCAGTAGCGGTCGATCCGGCAGGATTGATTGTTCCGAATATTAAAAATGCAGATGGAAAAAATATTTTCGGTCTGGCAAGATCTATAAACGACCTTGCAGAGAGAGCTAAAACAAAGAAACTTGTACCGGATGATATAACAAATGGAACATTTACAATTACAAATTACGGTGTATTTGGAACTATATTTGGAACGCCGATAATAAATCAGCCGGAAGTAGCAATTTTGGGTGTGGGCTCTGTAGTTAAGAAGCCTGTTGTCATAGAGATTGAAGGAACAGACACAATTGTAATAAAACCGATTATGGCGCTTACTCTAACGCACGATCACCGTCTTGTTGACGGTATGCTTGGCGGAAGATTTTTGAAATCAATTAAAGATGCTTTGGAAAACTTTAATGTTAATTCAATCTAATTTGCAATTATGAATAGATATAGCAATTTCATGGAGATGTTCATATTGTATTATTTATTAGAGTATAAAGAAAAATGATAATAAATCAGCATCAGAGAAAATATAAAGAGCAGGTTGAAAAAGTAAAAATTCCGCTTGGCAAAAGACCTGAATGGCTTAAAGTAAAGCTGCCGGCCGGTGAAAATTTCAGCGATGTAAAAAATTTAATGAGGAATCAGCATCTTCACACCGTATGTGAAGAGGCGCGATGCCCTAATATTGCAGAATGCTGGAATCATCGTACTGCAACATTTATGATACTGGGCGATACGTGCACAAGAAGCTGCGGCTTCTGCAATATTAAAACAGGTATACCTGCAAAGCTTGATCTTGATGAATCGAAAAGGGTAATGCAATCGGTCAAAGAATTAAAACTTGCTCACGTCGTTATTACTTCAGTTAACCGTGATGAATTAAAGGACGGCGGCGCATCAATATTCAGTGAAACGGTAAGACTCATAAATGAAGAAATGCCGGATACAACTGTAGAAATATTGATCCCTGATTTCAGAGGTGCAGTTGAAGCATTTGAGATTATTATGAAAAATCCGCCGGATATTTTAAACCATAATCTTGAAACAGTTCCACGGTTATATCATGTAGTAAGACCGCAGGCAAAATATGAGAGAAGTCTTGACCTTATAAGATGGTTCAAAGATAGGTACCTGAAGACTAAAAGCGGATTGATGGTCGGAATTGGTGAGCGTCCTGAAGAAGTTCTTGAAACTATGAATGATCTTGTTAGGCATGGATGCAATATTCTTACAATTGGTCAGTATCTCCAGCCGACTAAAATGCATCTTCCTATTGACAGGTTTGTTACTCTTGATGAATTTAAAATGTTCAGGGAAGAAGGATTGAAAATGGGATTTAAAATTGTTGAATCTTCTCCACTTGTAAGAAGTTCATATCATGCGGATCAGCAGGCAAAAGCAATATTTTAATCTATAAGTGCAGGTAGGGTTTGGTTGCGTGGTCTATTCTATATATGTGATAGCTAATTTCATGTATGTCTTGGGCTTATGAAGAAAGTGCATATTATTCCTCCCAATAATTTTATAATGGAAATACTTGTAAAATCCTGCAGTTATTGCTAAATTTGCCGAATAAATTTTTAATTCTTGATGGAAAGATAATGAGTGAAAATAAAGGGAAAATTATCCAGATAATTGGTCCGGTTATCGATATAGAATTTGAAGAAGGACATCTCCCTAGTATTTACAATGCAATTAAAATTCCGAGAATAAGCACCGAGGGTGTTCAAGAAGATTTAATTGTTGAAGTTCAGCAGCATTTAGGTGAAGACAGAGTACGTGCTGTTGCTATGGATTCAACTGACGGTTTGACAAGAGGATTGGATGCTTATGATACCGGTGAGCCTATTATGGTTCCCGTAGGCCCAGCCACACTTGGAAGATTAATTAATGTAATTGGACAAGGGATTGATGGATTAGGTGAAATAAAATCAGAAAAGAAATATCCAATTCACAGACCTGCTCCTCTATTTAAAAACCTTTCTCCAAAGACAGATATTTTTGAAACCGGTATAAAAGTTATTGATTTGATTGAGCCGTATTCCAAAGGTGGAAAAACAGGTTTATTCGGTGGTGCAGGTGTTGGAAAAACAGTTATTATACAGGAATTGATTCACAATATTGCACAAGAACACGGAGGTTTTTCAGTATTTGCAGGTGTTGGTGAAAGAACTCGTGAAGGAAATGACCTTTGGCTTGAAATGAAAGAATCAGGCGTTTTACCAAAAACTGCATTGGTTTTCGGACAAATGAACGAGCCGCCCGGAGCAAGATTAAGAGTAGGTCTTACAGCTTTAACAGTATCCGAATACTTCAGAGACGATGAGGGAAAAGACGTACTATTATTTATCGATAATATTTTCCGTTTCACTCAAGCCGGATCTGAAGTTAGTGCGCTGTTAGGACGTATGCCTTCGGCTGTGGGTTATCAGCCCAACTTAGCTACAGAGATGGGAGCTTTGCAGGAAAGAATTACTTCTACCGATAAAGGCTCAATCACATCTGTTCAGGCTATTTATGTACCTGCAGATGACTTGACAGATCCTGCTCCTTCAGCGGTTTTTGCTCACCTTGATGCTACAACAGTATTAAGCCGTCAAATTTCCGAACTTGGAATTTATCCTGCTGTAGATCCCCTCGATTCTACATCAAGGATTCTTGAACCGGGTATTATCGGCGAAGATCATTACAATGTTGCAAAACAATGCAAAGAAATTTTACAGCAATATAAAGACTTACAGGATATTATTAACATTCTTGGTATGGACGAACTTTCAGATGAGGATAAAATTGTAGTTAAAAGAGCAAGAAGGATTCAGAGATTTTTCAGTCAGCCTTTCCATGTTGCCGAGCAGTTTACCGGTTACAAAGGGAAGTATGTTAAGCTGGAAGACACTATCAGGGGATTCAAAGGAATTATAAACGGCGAATACGATAATCTTCCTGAATCGGCATTCTTGTTTGTTGGTTCAATTGAAGAAGCTGTTGAAAAAGCTAAAGCGATGAAGTAAAATGGCAGAATTAAGTTTAGATATATTTACTCCGTCTAAATTAGCCTACTCCGCTTCTGTAAAAGCAGTAACTATACCGGGTACAGTCGGTAGCTTCCAAATACTTCATAATCATGCTCCTTTAATAAGTACTTTTGAACTCGGCGCTATTAAAGTTATAATTGATAATAATAATACAATCTTCTTTTCTACAAACGGCGGTACAGTGGAAGTACTTAATAATAAAGTTAAAATTTTGGCAGATTCTTTGGAATTAGTGCATGAAATCGACATTGACAGGGCAAAGGATGCTTTAAAACGCGCTGAAGAAAGACTCGCTAAAAAGGCAGTTGAAAAAATTGATGTTACCCGGGCAAAATCCTCTTTAGCAAGGGCGAACAACAGAATTAAAATATACGAAAAATATTTTAATTACCAACCATAAGGGTAATTTTGATATTTTATACAAACAAGCCTCTATGATTTTGAAACCATAGAGGTTTTGTTTTAATTCAGATAACCGTCTCCCAAAACAATATTTTTCAAAGCCGAGTTCTCATTAAAATTTTCGTCTAATTTTTCAAAATATTCAATAAGAAAATTTATTCTTTCACTTTCATCCTGAATAATTAAAAGAGTCTGCTGCTGTTGAATTGATAAACCTGATTTTTCTGCCATTTTATATGATTTCATGTAAGATTTATTATAATTATCCCAGAATGACTCTTCAAGCTTATAATTTACACGGTCTATAATTTTTTCAAATTTTGTCTTAACTTCGTTTAAAAGGTCACAATCAACTGAAGAAGAAAAATCATTGTACTCTTCTACATTTGCAATGTAATAACCATCCGGATGCATTTCAAAGTTTGTCATTAAAAATCGTTCTTTCCCTTCAACAATAATATCCATTTCGCCGGTAAGATATTTCTTAAGAACTTTTGTAATGACGACATAAGTTCCCACCTTTGAAAATTCTCCGCCGAAAGGAGCTGTGATTCCAAATCCTCTGTCTTCATCCAGGCACATATTAACCATTTTCTTATATCTTTTTTCAAAAATATGAAGCGGATACCTGGAAAGCGGGAACACAACAAGCTTTAAAGGAAATATCGGGATTACAGGTTTCATTGCGGTTATTTTATTATTATTATAAAATACAAAAATAATATTCAGTTATTATTGTTATTTCCCTTTCAAATGAAACACGAAACCCCTGTTTGCGCGTAGCTGCTGCAAACGTAGTTATTATTTCAATGAAATTAAAGAATACATTGTTGTTACAAAAAAATCTCTCTCTTGCTTGCATAGCTCTTGAGAAATAATTGTCTGTAAATAAATAATTAAACTACACATAAAATTTACGAAAAAAACGTAAATATACATGCGCTGCATTTCTAATTTATAATTACTTTATTTATAATAAAAACTCTTCTTGGAGGAGAAAATGTCAAGAGTAATGATCATATTTATTTTTGAATTATTTTGATGAAAATAATCATTAATACTACAACCCCAAAAGTGTAATGGAACTTTTAGCGAGATCAACCAGAGGAGTAAAGTAAATACCAAAAATTATAACCGGGGCAGCAAGCAAGAATACAAGGACAAGGGCTCCGTAAGAAGCTGAAAATGCAGGGACTTCTTTTTCGGATTTATCAAGAAACAGGCACTTTAAAACTTTTATATAATAATAAAGAGATACTACTGAATTAAGAAGCGCAATAACAGCAACTATTATCATTTTGGCATCTACAAGAGCTATAAACAAATACAGTTTACCAATGAATCCTACAGTAGGAGGCAGTCCCGTAAGGGAAACCATAAATATTGCAAGTGATACGCCAAGGAAAGGAGTTGAAGAACCAAGCCCTTTATAATCATCCAATTCTTCGCTTCCGATTTTATTTGCAATAAGCATTACCACGAAAAATGCTCCAAGGTTCATAAAAGCGTATGCCATAAAGTAAATTAAAATAGCTGTTATACCTTCATTGGACATAACTGCTAACCCTAAAAGCAGGGAACCGGCATGTGCAATACTGGAGTAGGCAAGCAGTCTTTTCATATTTGTCTGCCAGAGCGCTGTAAAATTGCCGAGTGTCATTGTTAATATGGAAATTATTATAATGAAAGATTTCCAATCGATAATTGCTAATAGATGCCAGAAACCATTCGGGTCTATAGACTGAACAAATGTTACTTTTATAAATCTGATCAAGAGAGCAAATCCTGCTGCTTTACTTGCAATCGAGAGAAAAGCAGTAATCGGAATAGGTGCGCCTTCATAAACATCAGGCGTCCAGAAATGGAATGGAGCGGCTGAAATTTTAAAACCAATCCCGACAAAAATCAATATACCGGCAAGCAGAAATGCTAAGCTTTGCATTTGCGGCGCTTGTATTAAGGAATTAATCTCGTAAAGGTTAGTACTCCCGGTAATTCCGTACATAATTGAAATTCCAAAAAGCATTATTCCGGAAGAAACACCGCCGTAAATAACATATTTTAATGAAGCTTCGCTATTTCGTAACGATTGCTTGGTAAATCCTGCAAGTATATAAGATGAAAGAGAAACAAGTTCAAGTGAAATGTATATAACTATTAGATCGGAAGCAGAAACCATAAACATCATTCCGATAATCATACCGAATATAAGAGTATAGTATTCACCGTGCCTGTTCAGGCTGTTCTTTATTTCGGTTGAAAATATTGAAAATAGTATAACAATTATTGAAGCAAAAACAATCAATAGTTTAAAGAAACTGCCGAAAGGATCTACAATGAACATTCCTACACTGCTATTTGTGGAAAAAGCAAATGTATTTGTTCCAAACTGGTCAATCAAAAAATAACCGGCGGTCAAAAGTCCTATAATTGAAATATAAGGAAGCAGTTTTTTATTCTTTATCCATATTAAATCCACAACAACAATCAAAACAATAACTGCCGCAATTACCAATTCAGGTTTTATTAGATAAAGACTATTTACAAGATAATTTAAATTATTAGTATTCACTTTAACCAAACATTAAGTTTTACAATATTATTAATGAACCAATGAGCCGTAAATAACTTGTGCATCGGTCATAAACTTGACCAAAGCATTTACCGAAGAGTTCATCAGGTTCAGCATTGAAGAAGGATAAACTCCGATAAAAATTATGATAATGCTTAACGGAATCAGCATTGCGTATTCTCTAAAAGTCAAATCACCCAAAGCAGTCCATTTTTCTTTTAAACTTCCGAGAAAAACTCTTTGGAATGTCCAGAGCATATAGCCTGCGCCAAGGAGTATTCCAAGGGTCGAGATAACAGTTATTATTCTTATTGTCTGGAAACCAAAAGCGCCGAGAAAGATAAAAGATTCGGAGACAAAACCGCTTAAACCCGGTAAACCGATTGCTGCAAAAAACGCAAGGGTAGTAAAACCTGCATAAATAGGCATCTGTGTAGCAAGTCCGCCGAAATCTTCTATACCTCTTGTATGGGTTCTATCATATATAACGCCAACAATTAAGAAGAGCATTGCTGTTATAGTGCCGTGATTAAACATTTGTAATACTGCCCCGGATATCCCAAGCGTATTTAATGAAGCCATACCAAGAAGTACAAATCCCATGTGTGAAATAGACGAATAGGCAATAAGTTTTTTAAAATCCTTTTGAGCCATTGCACATAAAGCGCCATATATAATATTTATCATCCCGAATAAAGCAATATACCAAATTAGTTGCCGCGTAATTTCGGGGAATACAGGATAACAGATTCTTAATATTCCGTAAGTTCCCATTTTCAAAAGGACACCGGCAAGAATAACGCTTATTGCTGTTGGAGCTTCTACGTGAGCATCTGGCAGCCAGGTATGGAACGGAAACATCGGAATTTTTATTGCGAACCCTATAAATAATGCTATATATGCAATAAATCTTAAATTAGAGGGATTAAGAGGGGATAGTATTCCAGTCAAGTTATAATTTTGATGATTCATCATGGAAAGCATGTTGAATGTAAACACTTTGGAACCGTCTGCAAGAACTTCTGAAGAACTGAAATATAATCCTATCATTACTAAAAGTATAAGAACGCTTCCGAACAAAGTATATAAGAAGAATTTAATAGCGGCATATTCTCTTCGCGGTCCGCCCCAAATTCCTATTAAGAAGTACATAGGTAAAAGCATTAATTCCCAGAAAATGTAGAAGAGGAAGAAATCGAGAGAAACAAAAACACCCATCATGCCGGTATCAAGTAAAAGGAACAATGCAAAATATCCCTTAACAGATTTGTTGATTGTCCACGAAGACAGAGAAGCAATAAAAGATATTAAAGCANNAAGCAGTTAACAATACGAGAGGAATACTTAGCCCGTCTATTCCAAGGAAATAATCTACTTTGATCTTGCCGATCCATGAGAATCCGCTTATATCAATCCATCTGAATTTCTCTATGAATTGGAAAGAAGCCGGATCATTTATTCCGCCAAGCGCATAATTGTAACTGCGGAGTAAAAAAACTGCTGCAACAACCTGCACCAATGTGATAAAAAGCGTAAAGCTTTTAATTAACACATCCAGTTTCTTAGGAATGAATAAAATAATAACCATTCCCAGTATTGGAAGGAAGGTTATAAACGATAAGATGGGAAAGTATTGCATTTTCTATTTACCTAAATTTTCAAACTAAAAAGACTTAAATAAGAATAAAATAATTACTAATGAGAATACAACTAATACTATATATGTCTGAACTTTACCTGTTTGAAATCTCCTGAATATTAATCCGATAAAGCCGCTTAAATAACCCATGAAATTTACAAGCCCATCAACTACATAATGGTCAAACTGACCGCTGAAGCTTGAAATAAGTTTTGTAAATGAAGCTGAACCATTTACAAGTCCATCAATTATATAAGCATCTATCCAGTACAAAATTTTACTTAATCCAAGAGTAAGTACGATGAATGTTGAATCATAAATTTCATCAAAATACCATTTGTTATATGAAAGTTTATACAGCGGTTTAATTGAATCGGCAAGTTTATCCGGGTTTAATCTTTTCCACTGATAAAATAAAAATGCGGTTAGGATTCCAAGTACGGCAACTAACAGTGAAAGTAGCATTGCGGGAATATGCGCATGGTGCATTGCTTCAGTATAAACTTCCGAATATGTTATTTCATTATCCTTTTGCCTAATTACTTTGTCCGGTAAATTGTTTTGACCGGCAGGCTTTATATTATCATTTCTCATAAACGGATAACGGGTATTTTGAGGAGTAGAAAGTTCGGGAGCCTTTACCCAGGATGATAACAACGCACCTTGTTCGGGGTTAACCGGATTTGGCGTGTACCATATAAATACTGAAAGCGCAGCTAAAACAACAAGCGGCATAACCATTACAAATGGAGATTCATGTGCATGATCGTATTTTTCTTTGTCTCTGGGTTCGCCGTGGAAAGTTAAAATAACCAAACGGAACATATAGAAAGCAGTCAACAATGCAACAAAAAATCCAACAGCAGGGAAGAACCATTGCCCTGTAAGAGAAGCAAACGCGAATGTTCCGGCTAAAATTCCATCTTTACTAAGAAAACCCGAAGTAAGAGGAATTCCGGAAATTGCCAATGTGGCAATTAGGAAAGTATAATAGGTTATTGGCATTTTCCTTCTTAATCCGCCCATTTTTCTTATATCCTGTTCATGGTGCAATGCGTAAATAACCGAACCGGAACCCAAGAAAAGTAATGCTTTAAAAAATGCGTGAGTAATAAGATGGAAAAATGCAAATGAATAAGCGCCTACACCAAGCCCCATAACCATATAACCAAGCTGGCTTATGGTAGAGTATGCTAAAACTTTTTTAATATCGTTTTGTGTTAATGCTATTGTGGCAGGAATTAAGGCAGATATAGCTCCAACTATAGCAATAAACTCTAATGCTCCGCCGGATAAAAGAGGAAATACTCTGACAATAAGGTAAACACCGGCAGCAACCATTGTTGCAGCATGAATTAAAGCGCTTACAGGTGTAGGGCCTTCCATTGCATCCGGTAGCCAAACATGAAGCGGAAATTGAGCGGACTTTCCAATAGCCCCACAGAAAATAAGAATGCCAGTTACAGTCAGCCAAAATCCACTGTTAAATGGAAGAACTCCCGCTGAGATTTGAGCAAATATTTTATCAAAAGTAAATGTATGGTATGTTATAAAAAGCATTAATATTCCTAAAAACATGCCTATATCACCAATCCTGTTTACAATGAATGCTTTCTTAGCTGCATCGGATGCTGATTTCTTTTCATACCAGAAACCAATCAATAAATATGATGATATACCTACAAGGTCCCAGAATATATACATCATTAATAAATTATGTGTAAACACTATTCCGTTCATTGAGAAAGTGAAAATACCGAGATAAGCAAAGTACCGGTTATATCTTTTATCACCCTTCATATAAGCAATTGAGAAGAAATGGACGAGCATGCTGATTATTGAAACAACAAAGATCATCAATACCGAAATGTTATCAACAAGAATTCCAAGATCAACAGTAATGCGCCCTAAAATAGGAACATTGCCTAAATCAATCCAATGTATATCTGCAAGAATGTTCGTTCCTGAGAAATAATTCAGTTTAGTATAAGCAAGAATAACGGAAAGTACAAAAGCAGTAATTAAAACAATATTTTCAAAAAGATAGATAAACTTAATTTTCTTACCAAGGAACAGAGTTATGGTAAAACCTAATAGGGGCAGAAAAAGTATGGCTATAGCTAATTGAATCAAAACGTTCTCTGTCATAAATGCTAATCCTTTAAAGTATCAATTTCATCAACATTAACTGTTGAGAAGTTTTTATAAATATTCAACACGATAGCAAGTGCAATAGCCGCTTCGGCAGCAGCCAGTATGATTACAAACAGCGCCATAATTTGTCCCTGGTATCCAAAGTTTCCGAACTTGGCAAATGCTATAAAATTAATATTTGCCGAGTTGAGAACAAGTTCTATCCCCATAAGAACCATAATGGCATTCTTCCTTGTAACAATGCCGAAAATACCCAGGCAGAATAGAGTTATACTTAAAAACAGAAAATGATTTAAAGTTATTTCCATAATAATTTTATTTACGCGCCATAGAAGCCGCTCCGATTAGCGCAATTAATAATAATATTCCAAGTAATTCAAAAGCCACTGCATATTGTTGTAATAATAAAAGACCTAAGGAATGAGTTGTGGAAAGAGGTAATTCACTGTTAATGGTTTTCCATTTTGTGTTTAATAATGCCGTGACAAGAATTCCGGCAAACAAAGCAACTGCAAGCGCTGCGGGAACAATTTTAATTGTCCCTGTTTTTATTTGAACATGTGTAATTTTATTTGTTAACATTACACCGAAAAGCAGCAATATCAGTATACCGCCGATATAAACAACAAGCTGAACTATTGCAATAAAATCTGCCCCAAGAAGGACATAAATTCCGGCAACTCCAAAGAAAGTAAAAAGCAAATAGTAAGCAGAATGAATTATATTTCTGGTCGTTACTACGAAGAATGCAGATAAAATCGTTATTGCTGCAAATAAATAAAATATGATAGAATAAATTGGCATAATTTATTGTTCCTTAGGTGCATTTACCGGGCCGGGAACAATAGCAGCTTTTGCTGCTTTTTCCGCAGCCTTTTCGGCTTCAAAACGTGCAAAATTAACTTTTTTCTTCTCAGATTCTTCAGATGTTAATATTGAGAAGTTATAGATTAAATTTGATCTTTCATATTCTGCAAATTCATACGTATCCGTCATATAGATACATTCAGTAGGGCAAGGGAAAACACATAGCTGNNAGGAAGCGCTTTAACGGTTTCAATTGATATACATTCGACGGGGCAGGCGCGAGAACATTGATCGCATCCTATACAATCATCAAAGTTTACATAAAGGCGGTTTCTTTCTCTATCCGGCAGCTTTGGCTTTACACTGGGGTATTGAATTGTAACGGCAGGAACAAACAAGTGTTTAAAAGTAATTTCCATACCGATAAGAATTGTTGCAATCGCAGTCCATATATTTTTAAAATATTGAATCATTATATTATATCAAAGTTATTAAACCAATAATGATTAAATTGACAAAAGCCAGCGGGATTAAATATTTCCAGCAGGTATTCATCAATTGATCCACACGCAATCTTGGTAAAGTCCATCTTAACCACATTTGAACAAAAACAAAAAATAATCCTTTTGCGGTGAACCAGAATAATTGTTCAATAGGAATAAACCATTTTAATCCGAAAAGATTTCCAAGATAACCGCAAGGTGATTGATATCCTCCAAAAAAAAGAGCCGCTACCAAAGCAGAAACTGCAAACATATTTGCATATTCAGCCAAGAAGAACATGGCGAACTTCATTCCTGAATATTCTGTATGGTATCCGGCAACTAATTCCGATTCGGCTTCGGGAATATCAAACGGAGTTCTGTTAACTTCTGCAAGAGTACTTATATATATTATTCCAAAACCAATTATCATAAAAGGAATAAGCATAAATTTTGTAACGCCTGAACCAGGTCCGCCAAAAATCATCCAGTTCCAGAAATGACCTGACTGCATTTCGCTTAATGTATTTAGATTTAGAGTGCCTGTAACCATCACAATGGTTATAATTATAATAACTGTAGGAATTTCATAGCTGATAATCTGAGCAACAGATCTCACAGCCCCAAGAAGCGAATATTTATTGTTTGATGACCAGCCTGCCATCAAAATTCCTGCAACAGAAAATCCACTAACCGCAACAATGAAAAATACCCCAAGGTCTAAGTTTGAACCAATAAATACGCTTGAGAAAGGTATAGCGGCAAATGCTGCATAACTGCCGACAAATACAAGGACGGGTGCTATATTAAAAAAAACCTTATCAGTATCTGAAGCAATAATATCTTCCTTTTGAAAGAGTTTAAAAATATCTGCAATCGGCTGTAATGCGCCGTGCCATCCAACTCTCATCGGTCCCAGGCGGTCCTGCATGTGAGCGGAAACTTTTCTTTCCCACCATACTGCAAATAAAGCATAGGGGAGTATGAAGATAAACAATGGGAGTAAACTTTGAATTAAAGCTGCAATTATATCACTTCCAAATAGTTTATAAAAAAAATCGTATATCATCTATCTACTTCTCCCAATACAATATCAATGCTGCCGAGAATTGCAATAACATCGGCTACCATATGCCCCTTGCAAAGTTCATTCATTACGCCCAAATGTACAAATGAGGGACCTTTAACTTTAACTCTGAATGGATTTGGGGTACCGTTACTTATAATAAAGTAACCAAGTTCACCGCGCGGATTTTCAACACGTGAATAAACCTGTCCTACAGGTGGTTTTATTCTTTTAGGAATTGCAGATGTCACATCGCCTTCTGGTATCTGTTTTAATGCCTGCTCTATTATCTTAAGGCTTTCTTCTATTTCCAGAATACGTACATAATACCTATCCCAGCAATCACCAACGGTTCCTTGCAATCCCTTCCCTATAGGTATATCAAAATTAAATTTATTGTAAACAGAATATGTATCATCTTTTCTAATATCCCACTCAAAACCACTTGCTCTAAGATTTGGACCGCTTATTCCGTAGTTAATTGCAGTTTCTAATGGAAGGATACCTACGTTTGCTGTCCTATCTATAAAAATCTTATTATATGTAAGAAGGTTATTTAAATCTTTTACCTTAGGCCTGAAATAAGTTACGAATTCTTTGGCTGATCTTATGAAGTCCGGATGTAAATCATGTGAAAGACCGCCAACCCAGATATAGTTATAAAGAAGCCTTGCGCCGCACGTCATTTCAAAAAGGCTTAATATTTTTTCCCTGTCTATAAAACAAAACAAGAAAGGAGTAAATGCGCCTATGTCAAGTCCATAAGTACCAATAGCAACCAGATGTGAAGCAATCCGCTGAAGTTCACCCATTATTACCCTTATGTATTCAACTCTTTCCGGTACTTGAATTCCAAGTAATTTTTCAACAGCAACCGCATAGCCAAACTCATTATATATTGAAGAGAGATAATCCATCCTATCGGTATAAGGAATAACCTGCGGATAAGTCATAGCCTCGGCGTGTTTCTCAAAACATCTGTGTAAATAGCCTATATGAGGTTTTACAGCTTTAATAATTTCGCCTTCAAGTTCTAATTCCAACCTTAATACGCCATGCGTCGATGGGTGCTGTGGGCCCATATTAAGGGTCATATGTTCGGTTTTAAAAGCCATAATTTATTTTATTTTGCATGTGACTTACCTTAAATCTGAGTCTCAAATGCTATTAGTCAATATGGTACTTTCATTCCCTGATAAAATTCAGGATTTTTATAATCTTTTCTTAAAGGATGACCGGCTTCCCAATCATAAGGCATTAATATTCTTCTTAAATCGGGGTGATTGAGAAATTTGATCCCAACCAAATCATAAGCTTCACGTTCGTGCCAATCTGCATGATGCCAGATTAATGCAACGGAAGAAACCTCAGGATTTTCTCTTGCGGCAGAAACTTTCAGAACAACTTTATGCCTGAATTTAGTTGATTCAAGGTGATAGTAAACGCTTAACGTTCCGCCTTCTATTTTATTATCGCCGTTTTCATCTTTTATTGTTTTCCCATTTGCATCGTCAACACCCGAAAGACAGACTAAACTGTCAAATTTCAAATCTTCATTATCACGTAGAAACAAACAAACTTCATTGATTTTTAATGGTGATATAGTAATAAAAGGTTCAAAAGGTTGGGATGAAGTTAATTCAAGAGCAAAATCACCTAATTTTTCTTTTAAAATAGAAAATATTTCTTGAATATTTTTCATACTGTCTTCTTAACCAAAGATTCATTCCTAATTTTTTCCTGGAGTTTTAGTAGCCCTTCCAATAAAGCTTCAGGTCTTGGGGGGCAACCGGGTACATAAACATCAACAGGTATAACTCTGTCCACACCTTTCAAAACATGATATCCGTGTTCCCAATAAGGGCCGCCGCAGTTTGAACAACTGCCCATAGATATAACATATTTAGGATCAGCCATTTGTTCATATATTCTTTTTATACGGGTAGCCATTTTTAAGGTAACTGTTCCTGAAATAATTATAATATCAGCCTGACGCGGTGAATTTCGCGGAATAACTCCAAAACGATCAAAGTCATAATGTGAANNCAAAACGATCAAAGTCATAATTTGAAGCGGAAGTGGCCATCATTTCTATTGCACAGCAGGCTAAACCAAAACCTACCTGCCATAAAGAAGATAAACGGGACCAATTAAGTAAATCTTCTAATGATGATACTACTATACCCTCTTTAGCAAATTGTTTGTCTAATAATCCCATAACTATTTTTGTATTTAAATAGATAGTAAGTTTTTAACACGTCTAAAAGCCTATATTATTTGAAAGTGTACTCAACCTTGTACCTCAACTTCTTCTGTGGAGGGTTCTTTTTCAAGAACCGGCGGAACAACTTTTGGTTTTATCCATTCGAGATCGCCTTTTCGCCATTCGTATGCCATGCCTAAGCCCAACAGGAATAAAAATATCGCACCGACCAAAAATCCTTGTAAACCAAATTCTTTATATACCAATGCCCACGGAATTAATAAAACTATCTCAACATCAAAAATTAAGAATATTAATGCAACTACATAAAATCTTATATTAAACTTTACCCACGGAGAACCTATAGTGTCTTCACCGCATTCATAGATCATTAATTTTTCTTTGGAAGGCCTTGCCGGACGGACTAACTTTGCAGCTAAGATTGCAACAATAACAAAAAGTATTGCTACAACCATGAAAACAAAAATTCTACCAAAATCTATAAGCATTTTATATTAAAATTTATTTATAAAATTAAAATAAGTGTATAGTAATGTCAAATAAATAGATTATTTTTCCATAAACTCTTTTTTAATCTGTTTATATTTTCAATATATATGCCAAAGAGTTGATTTATTATTTCCTCTTATAAGTACTTATAATGCAATATAATTATAGTATGATTTTCATTTATAAGAACTATATATAAAACTCTTTTCCTAAAGGAGAGAACAAATTTTAACAAAGGCATATTATGATGAAATTTTTTTTAATATTTCGGTGTTGTACGGAATTAGAAAAATAACTTTATAAAACAACACAAGGCATATATAAGTAAATATTATAAATCGGCGATCTATCTTACACATGAATTATTATTAAGGACTTTGAGTTTATCGTCTGTTTTAATTGATTATAACTTCTATAAAAATTATATTTTACCGACAATTTAATAAAATGTATATTTATGAGACCCACTTATGCAGAAATCAGCTTAAATAATTTAAAGAGCAATTTCCTAAATATTAGAAAGAAAGTTCGTAATGTAAAAATAATGGCTGTGGTAAAAGCTGACGCTTATGGTCACGGAGTTAAAAAAGTTATAAATGCTTATAATTCTTTAGGAGATAAAAAACCGGAATATTATGCCGTTGCAATTTGCGACGAAGCGATAAAACTTCGAAAATACAATGTTAAACAGCCTATTCTGGTGTTTGACCCGTTTGAGAAAAATGAAGCAGAAGCAGTATTTACATATAAGATTATTCCAACTGTATTTGAAAATTCTCATCTCGATATATTATTAAGGGCAAGAAATAAGCGTAGACGAAAAAATTCCATTTTCAAAAAAATTAAAGTGCACATTAAAATTGATACCGGCATGAACCGTCTTGGTATTAATTCAGATGAGGCTGTAACATTTATTGAAAAACTCAGCCATAATGATAATTTTTTAATAGATGGTATTTATACCCATTTTGCAACTTCGGATGAAAAAGATAAAACTTTTGCAAATCTTCAATTAAAAAGATTAAAAGATTTATTAAACGAATTAAAAAAGAGAAATATAAACTACGGGCTGGCTCATGCCGCCAACAGCGGCGCTATACTGGATATACCTGAGAGTTATTTTGATATGGTTCGTCCGGGAATTTGTTTATATGGATATTATCCGTCTCTTGAAACCTCGGAATCTATACCGGTAAAACCTGTTATGTCTCTTATTTCGCGGATTGCAAGCGTAAAAACGATTAGTAAAAACGATACGGTTGGTTACGGAAGAACTTATACCGCAAAAGCAAAGACAAAAATAGTTTCTGTGCCGGTAGGATATGCGGACGGATATAATAGAAATTTATCCAACAAAGCAAGAGCTATTATAAACGGGAGATCATATAATTT
This sequence comes from Ignavibacteriales bacterium, assembly GCA_003142915.1. Lineage (GTDB taxonomy): Bacteria > Bacteroidota > Ignavibacteria > Ignavibacteriales > Ignavibacteriaceae > FEN-1297. Next base: position 20,906 of record PLNZ01000377.1, read on the forward strand.
AATCGGCAAGGTATCGATGGATAGAATTATATTTAATGTTAAAGAAGATGATGTAAGGGTTAATGATAAGGTGATCCTGATTGGCGAAGAAAACGGATCGCAAGTTACTGCATGGGATTGGTGTAAATTATTGGATACGATTCCTTATGAGATTACCTGTAATATTAGTAAAAGGGTACCAAGGGTTTATAGAAAGTAAATGGACATTGTAAAGCAATATATTATCCAGAGTCTTTCAGCAGCGTCAAATAATCTTCGTCTTAGTACGGAAAAAATTGAGGTTGTTGCATTGCTGCGTGAAGTTATTTTACGTTCCAATGATCTGCAGAATGATATTAAGGTG
>PLNZ01000011.1 GCA_003142915.1 Ignavibacteriales bacterium
TTGTTTTCGATAAAGATAATCCCGCCAATATTCTTGCTGCTTTTCGCGGAGACGGAATTTATAAATCCACTGATGGCGGAAAAACATTTACAAAAAAAACAGCCTCTCTTGGAATGGCTGATTTTTCAACTATCTGTTCCGATCCGGATAATAGTTCGATTTTTTTCGCGGCAGTTTGTCAAGGCCCCTCGCCAGATAATTATGCAAGTGTTCCGCTCTATATATCGAAGGATAAAGGTGAAACATGGCAAATAATTAAAAGAAATTATAATTGGAGTGATTTCAAAAATTTTGCGCCGCAATACACCCGGCCTGAACAAATCGGCTGGGCACTTTCAAAATTCGTTGTTGATAATAAAAATCCTCAAAAATTTTATTTGATGGATTGGTTCGGGATATGTGTAAGTGAAGACTCATGCCAAACATGGGATGCAAATTACTTTAAAGGGATAGGAAACATTTGTCTTGAGATGATCACCGTCGATCCTGTTGTGCCGGGTAAAGTAATGTTTGCGGGTGCAGACGGTCAACCTTGCATTAGCAGGGATGGCGGCAAAACTTATACTTCTCTTCCCAAATTGGAATCAAAACAAAATTATTATTGCAGTACCGTAATTTGTCCGTCGAAATTTAAAACCGGGCTTATACTTTATGGTGTTACAAATAATTCTTTGCGTCTTAGTGCAATTTGTCTTACGGAGGATGACGGAAATAATTGCAAATTTGCCCTTCATCTCTCGAAAGGATTATTTGTTCAGGCAATTAAAGAGGATCCTTTCACTAAAGGAGTTTTTTTTGCTTATATAGATGGGGCTATTAACAATGGCGCGGGCTTGTATAAATCTGTTGATTGGGGAAAAACCTGGGAAAAGATGAAACTTCCTATGCTCGATAAAATTAAAACATTACCCGTAAGAAAGGATTTTATCGAAAGCGAATTGTTGGCTGTAACGGCTTATCAAACAAAAAATATTTGCGGCACAAATCAATTGTTATGCATCGACCCGACAAAAAAAAATACAATCTATTTTGGGGAAGCCGATAAAGGTATTTTTACAACATTCGACGCCGGAAAAACCTGGCACATCCTTGGTAAAGGTTTACCCTTTGGAAAGGATACCGCATCAGTTCTAAATGCAATTAAAGCAGACCAGAAAAGACCGGGCTGGCTTTATGCCGGCTTTATTCACGAAGGTTTGTGGCGCAGTAAGGATTATGGAAAATCGTGGCAAAAACTTTTCCCATTAGATAATCGTGTTTTTAATGCGACTGCCGTTGCAGTCGGCGGCGTATCCGGCAATGAACTTTATGTAGCTTGTGAACCGCTCTATTGGTCAAGATCCGAATCCGCCGTCTATGCCAGTTTTGACAACGGTAAATCATGGACTAATATTTATGATAAAACACTTGGCGCACTTAGATGGAAAGGTATTGATGTTGATAGCAGAACCGGGACTCTTTATGGTGTTACTAATGGTAATTCCGCTTTTTATGCCGAAAGAATCAAATAAGAATAAACGCATTTTAGCAATCATAAAAAATAAGTGAATATATAACCGGGGTAATTATGAAAAATGAATTTGTTTTATTCATGCTTTTGTTTCTCACAGTGAGCATTTCGAATGTAAAAGCTTCCTATGATAATAATTCAAAGGTGATTGTTTATCCGGCTATCCCTGGTTTAAAAACAAGTGATCTCTATTTGATAAAGGTAAACCATAGAGAAATTTGGACTGAAAAGTTTCGGACAAACATGAATATCGGCAAGTTGCCGGACTGGTTTATTGAACCTTATACTAAAGTGCAGCAGGAGATTCATCAAGCAAGCTTTTCCTGTAATGGGAAACTGCAAATTTCCATCCGGGTTACTGACGCAATTAAAAAAGTTTCAATACATCCATTAAGCCGTAAAATAAAAATATATGTATGCAAAAATGTCTTGACCTTTTCGCTTCCGGGACCCGATAAGCTATATATCGAAATTGATAGTCTTCCTCCTCTATTTGTTTTTGCTAATCCAATGGAGGATGAAAATATCTCCCCGGATGATCCGGGCGTTCATTATTTCGGCCCCGGCGTTCACCGTCCGGGATATATCACGGTAAAAGATAACGAAACAGTATACATAGCCCCCGGCGCGATTGTCTATGGAGGTATTCGCGCAAATGGAGTTAATAATATCCGTGTTATTGGCTGCGGCATTCTCGATGGCGGTTTTGAGTTCAAACAAATGGTACTGGTTGAAAACTGTAAAGACGTTCTCTTCGACGGCGTAATGATTCGCAACGGAGACGGATGGACTAATACACTTATTAATTGTGATGGACTAAAATATAATAACGTGAAAGTGTTAAGCTTTTGCCCCAGCGGAGATGGAATTGATCCTCTCGGTTCGAGAAAAATAGTTATCTCCAACTGCTTCTTACGCTGTACTGACGATTGTATTGCCATAAAAGCGCCGGCGCTTGATCAGGTTGTTGATGATGTATTGGTTACTGATAATACTATGATCGGCTTCGCCTTCAGTGACGGAGTTACGATCGGTTTTGAAACCAATGCTAAATCCATCAGTAACGTAACTGTTCGTGATTGCGATGTTATACTTGCCCGCGGAGGCAGCCGCGTTGAGGGTCACAGCGGGTTCAGTATAATTTGCGATGGTCCGGCTGTTATCAGTAATGTCCTTTATGAGAATATTCGTGTTGAGAAATCCGAAATTAAACTGTTTGAGCTTGATGTAACGGACGGCACCAAATATGGTGTTGGGTCTCCCGGTCATATAAAGAACATCAAACTGAAAAATATTTCATGGGCTTATGAAGGTCCCATTGTTCTCAAAGGTTTTGATGAGAACCACCAGGTACAAAAAGTAACTTTCGAAAATTGTACTGTAGCGGGCAAACCACTCCGCGATCTCAAAACTAAAGTTATGCAAATCGGAAAATTTGTTGATGATATTGTAGTGGAGTAATGTAAGGATTTGTATAAAAAAATTCGGAATAAAAAATAATAATATGAAAAATTTAATTTTAACATTCGTAATTCTATGCTGCATATTCACTATGCAGAATGATAACCTGTTATGTAAACCGTCAGGCGCTTCAGGTATTATCATCATTAACCCGGGAACGGAATTAAAAACAAACCCCCTTGGTATCGATGTTTCCAACCCTCGGTTAAGCTGGGAATTGCAATCAACCGGGCGAGGAAAATTTCAAACTGCTTATGAGATACTGGTAAGTGATAATCCAAAAGATTTGGATAAAAATAAAGGGACCGTCTGGCGGACAGGTAAGGTCAAATCGGGTTCAACATTTGGTATCGTATTTGCCGGTAAGTCCCTGAAGTCATTTAATCGATATTTTTGGAAGGTAAGAATCTGGGATGAAAAGGATCGGCAATCAGATTGGAGTTTGGTAAATTTTTTCGAAACAGCCATGATGAACGATTCCGATTGGAAAGCCCAATGGATTAGCGATCCCAATCCTGTTCCTGTTAACGATGAAGATTTCTATAAAGAAAATCCTGCCCCGCTGTTTCGTAGAGAAATTGAATTACAAAAAGAGGTGTTATCAGCCCGTTTATATATTTCAGGGTTAGGCTATTATGAAGCACACCTCAATGGTGAGAAAATTGGCGATGCCATGCTTGATCCGGGTTGGACTCAGTATGCCAAAGAAGTATTATACTCCACTTACGATGTATCCCGCTTATTAAAAAAAGGAAAGAACGCTCTTGGTATCATTCTGGGCAACGGCTGGTACAATCCTTTACCTCTGAATATTTTTGGATTCAATCTCAGGAATACACTTACAATTGGGAAACCCTGCGTCAAGGCTCAATTAAGAATAGTATTCAGCGATGGAAGTATAAAAACTTTTGTTACAGATTCCACATGGAAAACCTGTGACGGGCCTATCCTTAAAAACAATGTCTATTTAGGTGAGATGTACGATGCAAGGAAGGAACATGAGAATTGGGATAAGCCTGAGTTTTCCGATGACCAATGGAAAAATTGTACTGTAATCTCCGGTCCAACCGGCAAACTTACTGCCCAAATTCAGCCTCCAATCAGGGTAACGCGTTCATTGAAAGCAAAAAATATTTACGAATTAAAACCCGGGACTTTTATTATAGACTTCGGTCAAAATTTTGCAGGCTCGGTTAAACTTAAAGTTGAAGGCCCGGCAGGAACGGTTGTAAAAATTCGCTGTGGGGAAGATATACATACTGACGGCTCTTTAAATTACTTTACAAATTTAGTCGCGCAGCTGAAAGATATTTGGAATGTTAACCCGGGAAAGGGCGCACCAATACCTCCTGTTAGTACAATCACTTATATCTTAAAAGGAAAAGGTGAGGAAGTTTATTCGCCTCGATTTACTTTTCACTCTTTTAGATATGTTGAACTGACCGGGTTTCCGGGAAGACCGGATTTGAATACAGTTGAAGGATTGCGAATGAATGCCGATCTGAGAGAAAGCGGAAGCTTTGAATGTTCAAACGAAATGTTCAACAAAGTACAGGAGATGGTGAAATGGACTTTTTTAAGCAATGTATTTAGCATTCAAAGCGATTGCCCCGGCAGGGAAAAATTTGGTTACGGCGCCGATATTATTACAACCGCCGAGGCATTTTGTTACAATTTTGATATGAGTAATTTTTACAGAAAAGTGGTTCAGGATTTTGCAAATGATGCCCGGCCCAATGGAGGAATGACGGAGATTGCGCCGTCGACCGGAATTGCAAGCGAAGGTATGGGCGGCGGAACAGGCCCTCCGGGTTGGCAGCTGGCATTTCCGTTTTGTCTCAAAGTACTATACGATTATTACGGTGATATACAGGTAGTTAAAAAATATTATGATGTCCTGAAAAGACAAGTTGAGTTCATGCACTCCGTAACTCCCGGCAATATAGTCGAACGCGATATAAGCGATCATGAAAGCATCGATCCCAAACCAATCACTCTTTCAGCAACCGCTTTTTACTTTCATCATGTAAGGATTCTCGCTGAGTTTGCGCATCTTCTAAAAAGAAATGAAGATGCCGTGATATATGATAAACTTTCCGGTGAAATCAAGGATGCGTTCTTAAATAAATTTTTGAAACAGGGAACCGGCATATTCGATTCCGGTACAGAGGCAGCACAGGTAATCCCTTTATATTATGATTTAGTGCCTGAGAACGAAAAGAATGCCGCAATTAACAATCTTTTACTGGAAATTTATAATAAGCATAAAGGGCATCTTTCAACCGGTATTTTCGGTACCAAATTTCTGTTTGAGTTTTTTCGCCGTGAGAACCGCAATGATGTAGCTTA
>PLNZ01000248.1 GCA_003142915.1 Ignavibacteriales bacterium
CGCCAGCCTGCCATATTATAGCTCTTAGACATAGTAAAAAATTCAACCGCAACATCTTTTGCGCCTGGAACCTGGAGTATTGAAGGAACTTTTGTATCGTCAAAAACAATATCGCTGTATGCCATATCATGAACGATTATCATATCCGTTTTTTTAGCATAAGCAACAATCTCCTTTAAATAATCAAGGTCAACTACGGCGGTAGTAGGGTTAGCCGGAAAATTTAATATCAGCATTTTGGGTTCAGGCCACATTGCTCTTGTAATAAGAGAAATATCCGGTATAAAATTATTTTCTTCACTAAGCGGGATAGAGACAACATTCGCCCCGGCGGCGGTAACTCCGTATATGTGAATCGGATAAGTCGGGTTTGGAACAAGCACAACATCACCGGTGTCAAGCATTGCCAGGCATAAATGTGCAAGCCCTTCCTTGCTTCCTATTGTTGCTACAGCTTCTGTGGCAGGATTAATATCTACATCAAAGTCGCGTTTATATTTTCTTGCTATGGCTTTTAATATTGCCGGTATCCCTTTTGAAACGGAATAGCGGTGAGTCTTCGGATCATCTATAGTTTGTTTTAATTTATCAATAATAAATTTAGGTGTTGGCTGATCCGGGTTGCCCATGCCAAGGTCTATAATATCAATACCTTCCTGTCTCTTTTTCAGCTTAATTGCATTTATTTCTGCAAAAAGATATGGTGGAAGCTGGTCTAATCTTTTGGCGAATTTCATTCTATTCTTTCACATTTAATAATTTGAATATTACAAAGGTACAATTTTTCTAAAATAAAAATCTATTTTGTTATTTAAAACTTGAAATGTGTTTTGATATAATTATAGTAATTAAAATTTTTCGTAAATTTTATTACAAAAATTTAAATAAATAATCATAATATTTTTAATTCACGAAAAAGAAAGCAATAGAAATGAAAATACAGGTTTTAATAATCTCGGTGTTTATTATTCTTTTGTCTGTCGGCTTGAATGCACAAAATAGAAATATTCAAAGGCACAAATATATCCCGGTAACAAAATTTGATTCTTTACGTGACGCACAAAAAGATCTTAAAGATGCTGTCGCGGAAGCAAAAAGAACAAACAAAAGAATTTATGTTGATGTAGGAGGCGAGTGGTGCATATGGTGCCGCCGCCTGGATAATTTTTACGAATCAAACAAAGACCTTCAGGAATACCTTGATAAACATTATGTGTTCATGAAAATAAATTACAGCAAAGAAAATAAAAATGAAGCTGTTTTATTACAGTTCCCGAAGATAGAAGGGTATCCTCATATTTTTATTCTTGATAAATACGGCAAGTTGATTAAATCAAAAGATACCGGTGAATTGGAAGAAGGTAAAGAATATAATCACGATAAAGTAATGTCTTTTTTAAAAGAATTTGCCGTCAAGAAATAAAAATCATCTGAACCGGGATTCACAGGATTATAAGATTAACTTGATAAAAATTTAATTTTGAATTTTAAAATATAAAATTTATCTTAGAAATAGTTCTTAAAAATATTTACGGTGTCCTGTATAAAAACAGGAAGAATAGGGAATTCGGTGAAAATCCGGAGCTGTCGCGCAACTGTAATAAGCGTTAATAAACAGCAATAAGCCACTGCCGGGAATGTTGGCGGGAAGGCGCTGTTAATTGCTTTAAGTCAGGAGACCTGCCGTAAAAAACAAGATAATCAACCTTCGCGGGCGAGGTTTGATTAAAGAAACACAACCAATCTCTAAAACGGTTTCAATTTCTTTAATTCCCCACGAAGTTACAACCTTAGTCAATTTTTTTTCCAAGGAGTAACTTCTATGTATAAGAGTGCGTTTACATTATTTCATTTTATTTTAGTATTCCTCTTAATTGTCCTCATTACCGGGAACGTCTATTCGCAGGATACTTCCAAAGTGTATAAGTTATCCGAAATAGTTGTTACGGCAACAAGAACAAATACACCCTCTGTTGAAATTGCCAGTTCCATAACTGTTATTGATTCTGCTGAAATTGCTCAATCAAATAAAATAAATATTCTTGGCTTGCTTAAAGATCAGTATGGGTTAAGCATATCGCAAAGCGGCGGCCCGGGGCAGCTTGCCCAGTTATATATGAGGGGCGCTGATCCGGGGGATGTGCTCGTGCTGATTGACGGTGTTAAATTAAATCCGCCGGAATTTTCCGGTAACTCATACGACTTTTCAAATCTGCCTATAGATAATATTGAAAGAATAGAAATACTAAGAGGGCCCCAAAGCACACTTTACGGCTCAGATGCTATGGCTGGCGTTATTAATATAATTACTAAAAAAGGCGATGGTAAGCCGTCTTATTTTTTTAATATAGAGGACGGTTCGTTAAATTCATTTAAAGGACTTGCCGGTACTAACGGCAGTTATGAACAAGCAGATTATTCGGTTACATTTAGTAAAACTAAAAGCAATGGAGTTTCTGCAGCAGATGTAATTTACGGTAATACCGAGCCCGACGGTTATGATGATTATAACATTTCTTCCCGGTTCGGCTGGACAATTAATCCCGATATAAAATTAAATGCATATGCCGAATTTAATTCCGGTAAAACCGATCTTGACCAGCATGGCGGTCCATATGGCGATGATCCTACTTATGTGGATTATCATGAGCAGGGAGCATATAAGGCGGAAGCAAATATTACGGGATTACAAGGGCTTTGGCAGCAAGATATAAGTTTTTCTTTTATGAGGGATTTAACAAGATATAACTATGATTCAACATTAAATAATCCGGCATCTTCGAGGAGTTTTTATCAGGGAAATATTTATCAATTGGAATGGCAGAATAATATTAAAATTTTACAGGCGCACTTTTTAACATTTGGGTTCTCGGCTGATAAAGAAAATTCATCGTCTGCTGATTCGTACTTATCTTCTGAATATGGAAATTTCATCTCTGCTTTCCCGGAAAAAGATATGAATACATTTTCCGGGTATTTGCAGGATCAAATTAAAATATTAAGTAATGTATTCACTACTGCAGGCATCAGGTATGATAATTACGGCAATTTGGGTTCAGCATTAACTTACAGGATTACTCAAACTTATCTTATAGAAGAAACCGGCACGAAACTGAAAGCGGTGTTTGGTACCGGATTTAAAGCTCCTTCTTTATTCAATCTTTATGATCCGAATTACGGTAACCCCGACTTAAAAAGTGAGAAAAGCAACGGGTGGGAAGCAGGATTTGAACAATATTTATTTAATTATGATGTATTATTCGGTGTTACTTATTTCAGCAATAACTTTTGGGATTTGATAGGTTACAACAGCAATTATGTAAGTATTAATATAGATAAAGCACAAACGGACGGGATTGAGTCTTATTTAACCGCTGAATTTAGCAGGGCAATAAGGGTAAATGCCAGTTATACATTGACTAATACTATAGATAAAGCACCTACAGATGAAAATTTTTCTTTAATCCGCAGGCCAAAAAATTCTGCAGCATTAACATTTAATTACAACTTTTCGAATGAAGCAAATGCGAA
>PLNZ01000309.1 GCA_003142915.1 Ignavibacteriales bacterium
TTGCACGCGATCCGCGCTGGGGGCGTACCGAAGAAGCATACAGCGAAGATCCATACCTGACTGCACAAATGGCGACTTCGTTTGTAAAGGGATTACAGGGAAATAATCCAGATTATATCCTTGCCGGAGCAACAGTAAAACACTTTCTGGCTGACAATTCCGAATTTCAAAGAAGCATTTCTTCGTCTTATACAGATATGCGTGATTTGCGTGAATATTACATGCCAGCATTTGAGTCTGCGATTAAACAGGCACAGTCTATTTCCATTATGTGTACTTACCGCGGACTTAACGGTATACCCAACAGTGCAAACAAATGGCTGCTGAATAAAGTATTAAGAGACGAATGGGGATTCAAAGGCTATGTAGTATCGGATTGCTGGGCTATTTCAGATATCGTAACCCATCAGCATTATGTTGAACAAAATGAAAAAGCCGTAGAATTGGCAATACATGCCGGTACTGATTTGAACTGCGGCGATTATTACATCAAATATCTTAAATCAACTTTAGAAGAAGGATTGATAAAAGAATCAGATATAGATCTTGCATTAAGCCGTGTTTTAAAATCAAGATTTATGATGGGAGATTTAGACCCAAAAGAAAAAGTACCGTATAGAAATATACCGGACACTTTATTGAATTGTACCGGGCATCAGCAATTGGCTCTTGAACTTGCGCGCCAATCCATTGTCCTGATGAAAAATGATAACAATTCTCTTCCTCTAAATAAAGATAGAATTAAATCTATTGCAGTAATCGGAATAAAAGCTGAAGAACCTGAATACGGCGGATACAGCGGTTACCCAAACCAGGCTGTTAGTATTTTACAGGGAATCCAATACCTAACGGGCGCTGCACAAAACGGATTTTCCAAATTAAAAGCCGAACGATTTTACGAAGGTAGTTATATAACAAAAATTATTGATTTCAGTTCGTTCGAAAAACAAGATACCAGCGAATATGGTAGAATGCATGTGCTGCAAATAAAAAATAACGACTGGTTTATGTTTAAAAATATTGATCTTGCCGACGGGGCTAAAGCGATTAATGCGACGGCTTCATGTAAAGGAGCAGGCGGAAGTATTGAAATTCGCCTTGATAAAAAAGACGGAGATGTAATAGGTATATTTAAAGTTGAGGACACTGGAGATTGGAAAGCATTAAAAACAGTAAGTGCCTCAATAAAAAAATGCGAAGGTATACATGATATTTATTTTTCATTTAAAGGTGCTGACGGAATTATATTTAATTTGGAATCCTTCGAGTTCATTCCTGAAAATTTGAACTACACACTCACAAAAACCCCGGTTACAATAAAATATGCACGCGGCTGCAGAGTAACCGGAAAAGATAGATCGGGTTTTGGTGAAGCTCTCAAAATTGCTAAAGAATGCGAGAAGGTGATATTTGTTTATGGTACGGATCTCACGGTTTCTAATGAAGGATTAGACCCTGCCGACCTCAACGTTCCGGCAGTACAGCGCGAACTGCTACAAAAAGTTTATGCTGTTAATCCAAATGTTGTTTTAGTAATGGCTGTGGGGTATCCATTAATAATTGATTGGGAAAAGAATAATATTCCTGCTATTGCAGGTGTCTGGTATCCAGGTCAGGCACAGGGCACTGCAGTTGCCGATGTATTATTTGGGAACTATAATCCATCCGGGAAATTGCCAATGACATGGTATAAATCGGTTGATCAGCTGCCTCCCTTTACAAATTACAGGCAAAGACTTCATGACCGCACCTACCTATACTTTAAAGACGATGTTCTTTTTCCATTCGGCTTCGGGCTAAGTTATACAAATTTTAGTTACAGCAACATGAAAACCGATAAGGAAACTTACAGCGACAAGGATACGATAAATGTTAATATTGATATTAAAAATACCGGCGCTGTTACGGGTACCGAAGTTGTTCAACTATATTACCATGAAGCTGGATCTTCCATAAAAACACCTTTGAAAAAACTAATTCGTTTTCAGAAAATAATGCTGAATCCAGGTGAAGTCAGATCATTAACTTTCGCTGTCCCGGTTCAAGATATGGGCTTTTGGGATATTAAACGAAATGCATTCTCAGTTGAAACAGCAAAATTTAAGTTAATGGCAGGGAGCTCTTCTGCTGATTTAAGGCAAATGAAAGACATTTTTGTAAACGGAAAGAAATATGAACAAGGAATTATCCGCATTAATTGCGGCGGGGACTATTATGTAGATAAAAATAACTTAGAATGGATGCCTGACTATGGATTTGATTTCGGTGATTACGCATTCACCGAAGCAGATATTGCAGGAGCTGATGGGAATGCAATTTTTCAAAGTTGCAGAAAACGGTGCGATAAAGATAAAGTTAGTAAAGTAAATTATCCCAACTCTAATTATTTATACAATTGGCAATGCACTACCTGCGATACAACTAATTTGTATTATTACTTCGAAGTGTTGAACGGAAAATATAAAGTCAATCTTTATTTTTCCGAAATTGAAACGGATAAAGATAATGAACGGGTTTTTGATGTTTCTATTGAGGGTGAGAAAATGATTACGGGATTGGATATTCACAAAGAAGCAGGTTATAGGACAGCGCTTGTAAAACACTTGAATAATATAGAAGTCAAAGACGGTTACTTAAATATAAACTTCGATGAAATAAAGGGATTTCCATGTGTTTCCGGTATTGAAATAATACCCGAGGATTAATATTAATTAACTAATGGGCACTTCTAAAAACTAAATAAAAACAAGGAACAAAACAAGAAAAAATAGTATCTTGCATGTAATAAATACAATAATAAAGAAGAGCAATCAGGCATTGAAAAAACAGACACAACACGGATTTTTTGATGAAGAAAACAGATTAATCAAACTTACAAAGAAAAAAGATCCATTAGTAAAATTATCATTGATGATAAAGTGGGAAAAGTTCAGGCCGGTAATAGAAAAAGCAATGAAAAAAGAAACCAAAGGTTATGGCGGTCATCCACCGTATGATTATATAATGATGTTTAAGATACTGATACTTCAGCGCTTGTATAATATATCAGATGAGCAAATGGAATTTCAGATAAATGATCGACTTACGTTTATGAGATTTTTGGGATTGAGTCTGGGCGATACAATACCGGATCAAAACACAATTTGGTTGTTTCGTGAGAATCTGATAAACCAAGGAGTAATAGAGAAATTATTTAATAAGTTTGATAGTATATTAGATCAGGAAAGTTTCCTGTTAAAAGAAGGCTCAATAATAGATGCAACAATAGTAGAAGTGTCGAGACAAAGAAACACGCGTGAAGAGAATGCCCAAATCAAACAGGGAGAAATACCGGAAGAATGGAAAGACAAACCGCATAAGTTAAGTCAGAAAGATACAGATGCAGGCTGGCTAAAGAAGAACGGAGAGACTTATTATGGATATAAGGATCATGTAAAGATATGCCGCAAGAGTAAATTTATACGTAAATATGCAGTTACAGATGCAAGTGTTCATGATTCACAGCCAGCGGAGAGTTTATTAGATAAGAGTGATAGTCACCATGAGTTATATGCAGACAGTGCATATTCGGGAAAAAAGACAGCTAAATTGTTAGAAAAGAAAAAGATTCGGAACAGAATTCATGAGAAGGGTTATAGCAATACTCCTCTGACAGAAGCTCAAATGAAAAGGAATCGTAAGAAGTCAAAAATCAGGGCGAGAGTCGAGCACGTGTTTGCTTGCATGACTAACAGCATGAAGGGAATTTACATACGAACGATAGGCAAGCTAAGAGCTGAAGGAGTGACAGGATTGATGAACTTGACGTACAATATGAACCGTTATGTACAGCTTGCAGGGTGAGTTGTGTCCAAGAGGTTAAAATCCTCAAAAGCGATCGTTGATCCCTTGAAATAAGGGTATAAAACGATAATAATCTATGAAAAATCATCCTGATTTTTGAAAAAGATGAGTTTACAAAATAAATTATATTTTTTTGTTAGTTTTTAGAAGTGCCCTTATATAATTATTCGAAAATACTGGAACTGAACTGCACGAGACGAAGTGCACTTAAAAATAATTGAAATAATAATCTCGTAAATAGGTCAGCAAAAAAATAAATTTGAGGAGAACTTATGGATAATAACAGCAATATAACGGCTCCTTTTGTGAACCGGTTAAAAGTCAGTTTACCTAAAATAGGAATCCGCCCTGTAATTGATGGAAGGCGTAAGGGAGTTAGAGAATCTCTCGAGAACCAAACAATGCAAATGGCAAAAACGGCCTCAAAATATTTAAGTGAAAACCTGCGGCATCCAAATGGTTTGCCTGTAGAATGCGTCATTGCCGATACATGTATCGGCGGGGTTGCAGAAGCGGCCGGCTGCAAGGAAAAATTTTCAAGATTGGGTGTGGGAGTTTCTTTAACTGTTACACCTTGCTGGTGTTATGGAACGGAAGTTATGGATTCGGATCCCTTTATTCCTAAAGCTGTATGGGGATTTAATGGAACGGAAAGGCCCGGCGCAGTTTATCTTGCTGCCGCACTCGCCGGGTACGCTCAAATTGGTCTCCCTGCTTTTGCAATTTACGGCCATGATATTCAGGAGAAAAGCGACAGTGTTATTCCGCCTGATGTAAAAGAAAAATTACTTCGTTTTGCCAAAGCAGGTTTAGCCGCTGCGGAAATGAATGGTAAATCTTACCTGTCAATAGGATCGGTTTCTATGGGTATTGCCGGGTCGGTTGTTGACACACAATTTTTTCATCACTACCTGGGAATGCGGAATGAATTCGTTGATATGTCTGAACTTATTCGCAGAATAGAAGAAAAAATTTATGATGAAAATGAATACCGGAAAGCTATTGAATGGACAAAGAAATATTGTTTTGAAGGTGAAGATATAAACAAGAATAAATCATCTCGTGACAGAAAAAATTATGAGTGGGAAACAATTGTAAAAATGGCGCTCATTTGCCGTGATTTAATGATTGGCAATCCTGAGCTTGAAAAACTTGGTTTCGGTGAAGAAGCGCTCGGGCACAATGCACTCGCTGCCGGTTTCCAAGGGCAGCGGCATTGGACGGATCATTTTCCTAACGGAGATTTTCTTGAGGCAATTCTAAATTCATCATTTGATTGGAATGGAATACGTCAGCCGTTTATAATGGCTACTGAGAACGACAGTTTAAACGGTGTTACAATGCTGTTCGGTCATTTACTGACAAATACAGCTCAGATATTTTCTGATGTAAGGACTTATTGGAGCCCTGCTGCAGTTAAACGGGTCACGGGGAAATTGTTAAAAGGCGCTGCGGCAAACGGCATTATTCACTTAATAAATTCCGGTTCTTCAGCAATAGACGGCACCGGCAAACAAAAATTGAGGGGGAAACCTGCCATGAAACAATTTTGGGAAATAACCCCGGCGGAAATTAAAGCTTGCCTTGAAGCGACTAAATGGTGTGCAGCAGAAAAAGAATATTTCAGGGGCGGAGGATTCTCATCCCAATTTTTAACAGAGGGTAATATGCCGGTAACTATGAGCCGTATAAATTTAGTTAAAGGTTTAGGCCCGGTACTGCAGATAGCGGAAGGTTACACGGTTGCTTTACCTAAAGATGTTGACTCAATACTGCAAAAACGAACCAACCCTACCTGGCCTACAACATGGTTTGCCCCGGTACTTACCGGTACAGGCGCTTTCAAAGATGTTTATTCCGTTATGTCAAACTGGGGAGCGAATCATGGTGCAATTAGTTGCGGGCATATAGGAGATAAATTAATTACACTCTCGTCAATGCTTAGAATTCCTGTTAATATGCATAATGTTTCTACTGAAAGAATTTACAGGCCGGCCGTATGGAGCGCTTTTGGCACACAGGATTTGGAAGGAGCGGATTACAGGGCATGCATGTCTTTGGGCCCGCTGTATAATTGATTCGTATTAAAAAATCTGAGAAAAAAATTATGGCTCTCTCAAAAATGTTTAAAACCGGCGACGGTAAGAATTATTTTTTAACGTTTGCGCTTGTCAGCACGTTGTTTTTGTTATGGGGAACCTGTAATGGAATGATTGATGTAATGGATAAACACTTCCAGGACTATTTACATTTGTCCAAAGCTCAATCGGCATGGGTGCAGTTTGCACATTACTTAGGATATCTTCTTATGGCGCTGCCTGCAAGCTGGCTAGCCCGCAAGCTTGGTTATAAAGGTGGAATCATTATGGGACTCATGCTTGTTTCCTTAGGCGGGTTCTGGTTTATCCCTGCAACAAGGATTTCTGAATTCTGGGCGTTTCTGCTTGGTGTATGTTTTATCGCGATGGGACTTACTATTTTGGAGACCGTTGCAAATCCTTATACGACTGTACTTGGTCCTGGTAAATATGCTGCCGCACGAATTAACTTTGCACAATCATTCAATGGTGTCGGCTGGATTTTAGGTCCTATTATCGGCGGTATATTCTTCTATTCGTCTAAAGGGGCCTCGGTTGCACAGGGGCAGCTTTATATTCCATATTTAGTGATAGCAATTATTGTCCTTGTTATGGCTGTTGTTTTTTACTTTTCAAATGTTCCGGATCTGAATACGGAAGACGAGTACCAATTGAGCAGCTTAGATGCGGCGGGCATTAAACGCTCAATATGGTCGCATCCCCATTTTATAGGAGCCATGGCTGCGCAATTTTTTTATGTTGCAGCTCAGGCAGGTATTTTTAGCTTCTTCATTAATTATATGACTGAAGAAATTCCCGCCCTCTCTCATACAATTGCAAACAGTTGGCTGTTTGCGGATCGTGCAACACTGCGTAACGGTAACTACTTTGTGAACGAAAAAGGAGCCACATTTTTATTGGGGACGATTGGATTTCCTTTATTCCTTTTAGGCCGGGCGACAGGAGCGGCAATACTAAGAAAGTTAAAAGCACACCGTTTAGTTGGTACTTATGCACTGATCAATGTCTTTCTTTGCTGTATTGTTATACTTAAACTTGGGTGGGTATCCGTTTCTGCAGTCTTCCTATGCTTTTTATTCATGTCAATCATGTTTCCCACAATCTTCGCGCTTGGAATTTATGGCCTTGGTGTTCAGGCAAAAAAGGCGTCCGGTTTTATTGTCATGGCGATTATTGGAGGAGCAATAATGCCGAAGCTGATGGGTTATCTTGGTGACGCTTACAATATGTCCGTTAGTTTCATCATGCCGATGTGCTGTTTTGCGTTAATTTCGCTTTATGGATATTCATGGTCAAAGTTGAGCAAAGCTGACGGGATAGCAGATCTTTCCGATGCTAAAGAATAACGCACATGAGATAACTATCAGGATAGACTTTGCTCAAATAGAACCTGCCCCGATTTGGCGACGAATTATATTCAAAACAATAGAAAATGGGGGAAAATATTCTAAAATATTCCAGGCCATAATTTCTTATAAAATAAATAGTTACTTATGTTTTAAGCACTTACGGAAAATACCTAAAGTAGCTTACAAGCAGAGGGTAGGAGGTTCTACTTCTTCAGCCTCCACGAAATGGCATCAAAACAAAGAATTTTGAGGCTTTTTCATTTCTGTCTCTCCTTTTACATCACAAATTTCGTCTACTTTAGTCAAATTCATTTCAATTCGTACTTCCATATTACTTCCGTTTTTATCATAAATAATCATAAATGAATCACCCTTAAAACTCTTTAACACAGATTTTTTGTATCATTTCATAACAAATAAAAAATATTTCTGGAATAGCTATCGCTGAAGCAAGAATTGAAAAATTTGATAGCAAGTATTATACATTTCTGACTAAAAGGTTTGACCGAACTAATAATGGTGAAAGAATTCATTTTGCATCAGCCATGACATTATTAGGGCATAAAGATGGAGATGATTTTAACGAAGGTGTAAGTTATTTAGAATTTGTAGAATTCTTAATGAAACACGGCGCAAGGATTAATCATGATCTGGAGGAATTATGGAGGAGAATAGTCTTTAGTATTTGTGTGTCCAATACCGATGATCATTTACGAAATCATGGTTTCCTATTAACTAATGATGGGTGGATTCTATCCCCCGCTTATGATATAAATGCAATTGAAACAGGGACGGGATTAAAATTGAATATATCTGAAAATGATAATTCTTTAGATCTGGATTTAGCAATGGATGTAGCAAATAATTTTAGAATTGATTTAAAGAATGCGACTCAAATAAAATTAGATGTATTAAATCTGTCTCTAATTGGCGAATGATTGCAAAAAATTTTGGTGTTTCTAAAAATGAACAAGAAATAATGAATAAAGCATTTTATAAATAATAAATATTTTTTTACTTTCTTCCTGTTCTTGTAACCAAGAATTAATAATAAAAATCGCTTAATGAGATAATTTAAATTAATAAATTCTCTTGACTTATTTTATTAGTTCCCTTTAATATACATTATAGGAAATTAATTTACTTAGAGCAAACTTTTAGGTAATTTTTTCTGCTTTGCTATAATCTGAGTTAATGAGCGCAATGCTTGGTTTACAGAGTCATGACCAGGAAAATATTTAACTACATCCGGTTCTATAACTACTACGTTAGCGCCTTCTTTATACTTTTTTGAATATTTGTCCCTTATTCCTTTGCTGAAGTCATATTCTTCAAGCATGTCCGGATCTTTTCGCATTCTCTTCATACTGTTTGCATTCATTTTTTATTGCTTTTCACAGGACAAAAATATTGCAGCGGCGATTATTTAAATCTTACTTTGCCTCATACACAAATAAAAGTAGTTATTCCTATCCGGAATTATGCAATGAATGTATCCGCCCGAAATAATCCAAAACGGGACGCTATATCGAACTTTGAAATATTCAACACGATTCAGGATGTTTTCGAGGGAAAAGATTCAGAGATAAATTTCGTCTTCGACTATATTTTGAAAAATGAATAGATGATAGGATGAAATAATAAAATTCCTTGTGTTAAGAACTCCTAAGGAGTGTAATTATTATAGAAAAATTATTCGGCCTTGTAATAAAACCTCGAAGAGGTGATATAGAATTAGCGCCTATTTGTGTTACTCCTTCGGAGTTTAGGTTTTGTTTCATTATTAATGTGCTATAATATTTTCATCCCTTCAGGATTTGTTTGCTTATTTTATTTGTATTGCAATTTCAATAAGTCACCTTAAGCAGAATAAATGGATTTATAACCACGACCTATCACAAAGTGATGGCTTTGCCAAANNAATTGAAAGCCTTATAAGTTGTATGTTTATAAGGTTTTTTATTTTCTAACTTTTTTTTGCCGTTTCACATTTGCCTTTTCATAATGGAATATCAAAAAAATATTTCGTAGTTTTTACAAAGATTTTTGAATATTTTCTTCAGCATTAGAAAAGGGCAAGAGGGATATGATATGGAATGAATTTATTGAGTGCATGGACCGTGAACGGCTTACTAAATTGCAAGGCGAACGCCTTCATGCAATGGTTGAACGGTTATATTATAATGTGCCGTTCTACCGCGGCAAATTCCAGGAAAACGGGATAGAGCCTGGCGATATAAAAAGCATAGAACAGTTGAAAGACCTGCCCTTTACTAGCAAACAAGATCTGCGCGATAATTATCCTTTTGGTTTATTTGCAGTTCCCCCATCGGAAGTTGTCCGTTTGCATGCCTCCAGCGGAACTACAGGCAGACCTACCGTAGTGGGTTATACACGCAGGGATTTGGAGACCTGGTCTGAAGTTGTTGCACGCTCGCTTACCGGCGCGGGCGGCGGAAAAAATGATGTTCTTCATATTGCTTACGGNNCAGCTTCAGTTAATGCATGATTTCGGCTCTACTATTCTTGCATGCACTCCTTCCTATGCTCTTTACCTTGCAGAAGCTTTGGCAGATGCAGGAATTTCTATTGATTCACTTAAGCTTAAAGCCGGTATTTTTGGGGCTGAACCATGGACTGAGGAAATGCGGCGTGAGATTGAAAAGAAATTAAATGTTAAAGCAATAGATATTTACGGGCTTAGCGAAATAATCGGTCCGGGTGTTGCCTGCGAATGTAAATGCCAAAACGGATTGCACGTTTTTGAAGATCATTTTTACCCGGAAATTATTGATCCGGAAACATTAGAGGTACTGCCCGAAGGTCAAATTGGTGAATTGGTTTTTACATGCCTGACAAAAGAGGCGCTTCCTTTACTAAGATACCGCACNNGAAACCAAACCGCACTATATGCTTTTTGTCGATAGAGTAAATAATTTAGACGTTCTGGAAATTTGGGTAGAAGTTGAAGACCAATTCTTCTCTGATGAAATTAAAAAGCTGGAGGATTTAAAGAAAAAAATTCAGCATAATATAGAATCGGTTCTTGGTATTAACGCAAATATAAAGCTTGTTGAACCCAGAACAATTGAACGAAGCGAGGGCAAAGCCAAGCGTGTAATTGATAAAAGAAAAATATAGCAGGAAATTATGATTATAAAACAACTCTCCGTATTCCTGGAAAATAAATCCGGGCGTTTAACAGAAGTAACAGAAACACTTGCTTCTGCCAATATTAATCTTTCTGCATTTTGTGTTGCAGATACCGCCGAGTATGGAATGCTTAGATTCATTACAAATAATCCCGAAGAAGCAGCTAAGGTTCTGAAAGATAATGGATTTTCAGTTCATATTACGGAAGTAATCGGCTTAATTGTTCCAAATGAATCCGGCGGCCTGCATAAAGCTCTGAAACTTCTTTCCTCCGAAGGAATAAGCGTGGAATATATGTACGCATTCGCTCTTGGAGACCGCGCAACAGTAATTATTCGTACCGATTCTGCAAGCCAGGCTGTGTCGGTCCTTCAAAAACATAAGATGGATCTGGTTAAAGCAAGCGATATTTATGATATGTAAATAATTATTTTCATTAAAGGAATTAAAATGCTTCAATTTTCAAAAGCGGTCTCTTCGTTACGAACTTCGGAGATAAGAGATTTAATGGGACTTGCTATCAATCCTGATATTATTTCATTTGCCGGAGGAATGCCGGGGAACGAACTATTCCCTGTTAAAGAAATAGATGAAATTTATAATAATCTTCCGCTCGATATAAAACAAACCGGTTTTCAATACGGCCCTACTCCGGGTTATGAGCCGCTGCTTGAATCACTAAATGAATATCTAAAGAAAAAAGGTCTGCCCGTAGAAAAAAACAGGTTGTTGATTACTACAGGGTCACTACAGGCAATTAATATTATCGGCAAAATATTTATAGATCCGGATGAAACTATAGTAACAGAAAACCCATGCTTTGTCGGGGCTATTTCTGCTTTTAAATCATATCAAGCTAATCTTAAGGGAATAAATCTGGATGAAGAAGGAATAAATCTTGATTTGCTCGACAACTATCTTAATCATTCAAAATCAATTTCTCCAAAATTTCTTTATCTTACTCCGAATTTTCATAACCCGGCAGGAACTCTTTACACCGAAAAACGGAAAAAAGAATTAGTCCCCATTCTCCAAAAGCACGATTTACTACTAATAGAAGATGACGCTTATGGTGAATTATATTTTAACGAAGGTGCTCATAAAAGAATTGTTCCGATGAAAGCGCTGTACGGCGATGAAACTCCAATCTGCTACCTCGGATCATTTTCAAAGATACTTGGTCCCGGTTTTAGATTGGGATGGATGCTTGCACCGCCTGAGATTTATCAAAAAGCAGAATTGGTTAAGCAGTCATTGGATGCATGCTCGCCTAATTTTACCCAGATACTTGCAAATGAGTTTTTAAGAAGCGGTATGCTTGAAAAATATGTAGGGAAATTACGGGTTATCTACAAAAGACGGAAAGAAACAATGGCTGCGGCTATCAGGAAATATTTTCCTGAAGAAATAACATGGATTGAACCTGAGGGAGGCTTTTATATCTGGCTTAAAATACCGCCTAAGCTTGATCTTACATCAATTCTTAAAGCCGGTATTGCAAAAGGAGCTGTATTCGTTGTGGGAAAGGCTTTTGATCCCGATGGAATAGATAACAGTCATTTTAGATTGTCTTATTCTCATACTCCTGAAGATAAAATTGAAAAAGGAATACGTATATTAGGAGAGACGATAAAAGAAGCATTGAAGGGATAAAATATTCCTTCACATGGTGGCGCAGCCGAAGGGGTGGCTATGCCAAAAGATTAGACTATTATAATTTTCTGATTTTTCATAAAATATGGGCGCTTGGCTCAGTTGGTTAGAGCGCTTGCCTCACACGCAGGAGGTCAGTGGTTCAAATCCACTAGCGCCCACTTCATTATTTCTTTACTTAATATTATTTATTAAAATTAGCCGGATAGTCTTCTGTGAAAGTTGTTCCTTCCTTTTCGGATGTTGTAAAATATATTTTACCTTTCAAATAACGTTCAGTTATTAATTTCATACTATAACGTCAGGCCTTCTATATTTAAAGCTCAACCAATGAATGATTGAGCTTTTTTATTTTATAATTTTAATTTAATTATCTCAATGCAAATTTCGGATCTCTAATTTTCGGTAAATTATACCACAAAGTATTTAGAAATTCCGTCTCCTCAGCATCTAACTTGACTTCGATTGCTTTAAGACTGTCATTTAGTTGTTCCGGTTTACTAGCTCCTACAATTGCCGAAGTTACTACTGGGTTATTCAAAACCCAAGCTAAGGAAACATGTGTTAATGATTTATTTTTCTTCTCAAAATATTCTTTCATTTTTTCGACGGCATCAAATTGAGCTCCCTGCCAGTAACGGGATTGATACAACTTGCCCGCATCGCCTAGTTTAAATCTCCCCATCTCGTCAGGTTCCCTATCACGTTTATGTTTGCCCGTTAAAAATCCACCGGCTAAAGGATTATATACTATTACTCCCACACCTTCTTCTTGGCACAACGGAAATAATTCTTTTTCAAATTCTCTGAATAGTAAATTATAACGCGGTTGAATGCAGTTGTATCTTTCTAATCCGAGCTTATCACTTCTCCATAAGGCTTTGGCAAGTTGATATGCCTGGTAATTACTACATCCGATATATCGTGCTTTTCCGGTTCTAACAATATCGTCCAAAGCTTTTAAAGTTTCATCAAGCGGTGTATTTGGGTCATAAAAATGAACCTGGTACAAATCAATAAAATCTGTTTGAAGACGCTTTAGGCTTGCGTCAATTGCATCCATAATATGGCGGCGTGAAAGTCCCTGGTCATTAGGAGCATCGCTCATTTTGCCGTTACACTTAGAAGCGAGAATCGTTTCATGTCTTCTACCGGGGTTTGCTTTAAACCAATTCCCAATTATTGTTTCGGTTGAACCGACAGTTTTAATGTCAACCGGCAATGGATAAACGTCGGCAGTATCTATAAAATTAACACCTCCCTCCCAAGCTTTATTTAAAATTGCAAACGATGTATTCTCATCGCATTGATAACCGAAAGTCATTGTACCAAGGCAAACTTCACTAACTTTTAATCCTGTACGACCTAAATTTTTAATTTTCATTATATATTCCTTTCGTAAAATTAATATTTGGTGTGATTTCTTTCCTATAATATACATTAAAGAATAACTATTAAGGCAATTTGATTTTTTTAGTATGCCATTTTTATTTATATTTTTTTGATATGATACTGCTATTCCCTAACAAACGACAAGATAATTCTATATAAGAAGGTGCGCTTTCGATTTCACGCCTTTCAAATACAAATACTACAAAGTTTACAGCATTCGCTTTCTCGCCTTAATCCAACACAGGATTATGCCACGGCAAGCTTCGGCATGAATCCCTTATAACGTCATACGCGGTTAAACCAAACAATTTCTAAACCCCATATTTTTTGTGTAATGGTGAATTGATAATACCACGAAGTTTTAATTGTAACGCATCTGTATCATTTTTAGTTAATCCGCTTGTTGAAATTAACGAATGAATAATAACTTCTGATATTCCAGGACTGGCTTTCCCTTTCAACAACCCTTTGCGTTGTAGTCTTATCCAGTTTGTCGTAAACGTTATGGGTAAAATCGGAATTTGCTTGTGAATAGCTAATGAAACGGATCCAGTTTTAAATTCTGTTAGCCTTGGAGCAATCTTTGAAATAGTACCTTCGGGAAGAATCACTAAGGGATGTCCTTCATCAATTACTTCCATCATTCTTTTGAATCCTTTTAATATTCCCATTTTATTATACCTATCAACTAATATGTTCATCCCTGATGTATAAAATATATTGAATAAAGGCCAATTTTCAATTTCCTTTTTACCAGTAAACACAAAGTATTCATCAAATATTGAGTATAAGCAAGGAATATCTAAAAATGAACTGTGGTTAGAGCAGATTAAAAAGGGCCGATCTTCAATAATATTTTCCCTTCCCTTAATTTTTAAGAAAATTCCGGCACAAAACAAAAACAGTTTCCCATAGAATTTCATCATTTTAAAGGCTGAGGGGAATCGCTCCTTTTTAGATAGGAAAAAACGCAAAAATGGATAAAATAAGACTAAGAGTAATACAAAACATGTAAGGATATATATTTTGTATATAAACCTGAACGGAAATAAAATAATTGACTTCATTGAAAGTTTTTCAATAATTCTAAATATTAAAAATTCTCTGAGCACAAAATTAAATAAACAATTTTTGCCAAAACATATAAAAGCATTGTGCCTAACCTGAATCCCGGAGCAAGAATGTCAATTAACCGCAACTACTTTTTATTTACTTGTCCGCCGTCTTTTGGGTGGATAAAAATGATTCTATCAATTAAAATCACTTTGCGCCTTAATCCAGCCCAGGATTATGTCCCGGCAAGCTTCGGCATGAATTATCGGTGCAGAGAATAAGAATTCGTTTCTTCATAAAATTAATTTTCCTTCGCTTTCCAGGTTACCGTGTATTCTGTGTCTACAGGCATTTGAAGTTTCGGATCATCAAGAACCCAACTGCCATTAAGACCAAGTTCACGGGCGGTGAGTTCAAAATGGCACATAGCAATACCCATATCAACACGCTGCAGGTCGGCAAGCCGGAGAATGCTAAATAACAT
>PLNZ01000268.1 GCA_003142915.1 Ignavibacteriales bacterium
ATTTAATTAAACGGCTCATTTTGGATAAAATACATTTTAACATAATTATTCTTCTATGTTTATTTATTGATGTGCAAATCAATAAAAGGACAAACCATGAGGAAACCGGACTTGTGATACTTTTTATTCTTATCCATAAGGCGAGCGTGTATTTGTTTCCTTTAGAAATGCCTCCTCAAATCGGAGCATTCCGAAGAAATTATTTCGGAACTACTGGAGATATATATAGAATTTTTAATATGAAATATAATATTTCATTAAAAGAGTTTGTTTTATATGATAAAAGAAATTATTATCAATTCATCTACTACGCAGACACGCGTAGCCATCACAGAAGATGGGAACTTAGTCGACTTTTTTGTTGATTATCCTGAAAACCGGCGTATGGTCGGTGATATTTATTTGGGAAAAGTTGCAAGAGTTTTACCCGGGATAAAAGCAGCATTTATTGACATCGGGATGGAACACGATGCCTTCCTGCATTTTTCAGATATAGGCGCACGTACCAAGCAATTTCAGGATATGTTAGGAGAAGACTCCGAAATAGATGACGACGAAGATGACGATTTAGCGTTAAAAGAAGATACTTCAAATACTCCCAATAAAGAGACACGAAAAGAAATTTCTGCCCATAATGTAATTCCAAAACTGCACAAAGGACAGGAAATTTTAATTCAAATAACAAAGGAACCTGTAAATAATAAAGGCGTCCGGGTTACTTCTTCGGTTTCTTTGCCCGGAAGATTTTGCGTATTACTTCCTTTCGATAATAAGGTGGGTGTATCTAAGAAGATTTCAGAGTATAAAGAAAGACGACGTCTAAGGCATATCGCAAGAAGCATCCTTCCAAACAACTATGGACTTATCATCAGAACAGTTGCGAGGAATCAAGATGAGGAATTGCTGAGAGATGATCTCCGGAATTTAGTGAAGACATGGGAACAAATTCAAACAACAATCAAATCTGAAACCCCGCCTTCATTAATATATCAGGATCTAAATACCACTTCAAGTGTTATCAGGGATTTATTCACTCCTGATATTTCAAAAGTGTTCATTGATTCGAGAAAATTATTCAAACAAATAAAGAATTATGTAGAATTAATTCAACCCAGTCTTGCAGATAAGATAGAATCATTCAAATCAGGTAACTCAATATTTGATGCATTTAAGATTGAAGAACAGATAAAGACATTAATGGGAAGAAGGGTTCAGCTACCTAGCGGCGGTTATTTGATTATTGAACATACCGAAGCCATGGTTGTAATTGATGTTAACAGCGGCAGGTATGCAAAAAGCAAAGAACAGGAATTGAATTCATTAAAAACAGATTTGGAAGCTGCAAGAGAAATTTGCCGACAACTTCGTTTGAGAGATATAGGGGGAATAATTGTTATAGACTTTATCGATCTTGAAGATGAAAAGAACCGCAAAAAAATATATGACGAGTTGAGAAAGGAATTTCGTAAGGACCGGGCGAAAGTATCTGTTCTTCCTATGTCGGACTTTGGGCTTGTTCAAATAACAAGGCAACGGATCAGGCAAAATATTATGCAGGCAATGAAGGAAGTATGCCCTTACTGCCTGGGTACAGGTTTGCTCACAAAACATTCCCATTTAGTTTATGATATTGAAGAATGGATTAAAAAATTTAAAACTAAATCAAAAGAGAGAGCAATTATCGTCAAATGCCACCCTACTTTGGCTGCAAAGTTAAAATTTGGAAAAATTACTTTTTTTAAGTTCCGATTCAAATACGGCATCCGGTTAAAAATCGAAGAAGATGAAAGTATGCCGCTTGGCCAGGTAAAATTTTTCTCGAATAAAACACAAAAAGAGTTAACTGACGAAGTTATTTAGCCAACAAAACCGAAATTTTAGAATTACTATTTTATTTGTAAAAAAATAAAGAGGAATATCAGATGAAATTCTTTATAGATACAGCAAACATAAATGAAATTAAAGAAGCCGCAGCATTAGGCATTTTAGATGGAGTTACGACTAATCCTTCACTCGTCTCAAAAGAAGGAAAGGATTTCAGAAAACTTCTTGACGAAATTCTGGCAATAGTTGAGGGACCTGTAAGCGCTGAAGTAATTTCAACTGACTACAATGGAATTATGAGGGAAGCAATAGAGTATTCCAAGATTCATAAGAATATAGTGGTAAAGGTCCCGCTTATTAAAGAAGGTTTAAAAGCTGTTAAATCTTTAAGCGATGAGGGAATAAAAACAAATGTAACCCTTTGTTTCTCACCATCACAGGCTTTACTTGCGGCTAAAGCAGGCGCAACCTATATAAGCCCCTTTGTCGGAAGGCTTGATGATATAAGTCATTCCGGTATGGAATTAATTTCACAGATAGTACAGATATATGGAAATTATAATTATGAAACTCAGGTTCTGGTTGCAAGTATCCGTCATCCACTGCATTTAGTTGATGCTGCAATGATTGGAGCTGATGTATGTACCATGCCGTTTGATGTAATTAATAAATTATTCAATCATCCGCTTACCGACCTTGGATTGGATAAATTCTTAAAAGACTGGGATAAACTCAACCCAATTAAATAAAATAAAAAAAATGAAAAGAACAAAACTCTATAGCGTACACGAAAAACTCGGCGCCAAAATTGTCGAGTTTGCCGGTTTCCTTATGCCTATTCAATACACATCAATATTAAACGAACATAAGGCTGTTCGTAATTCGGTGGGTGTTTTTGATGTCTCCCACATGGGTGAAATTTTCATATCCGGAGATAAAGCACTTGACTTTATCCAGTACATTACAATAAATGATGCTTCCAAGCTTTTTCCGGGACGAGTGCAGTATTCTGCAATGTGCTATCCTGATGGCGGCATTATTGACGATTTGCTTATTTATAAGTTGCCAGATGGTCAATTTATGCTGGTAATAAATGCATCTAACATTGAAAAAGATTTTAACTGGATGCTTCAGAATAACAAGTTCAATGTTAAAATTGAAAATAAAAGCGATGAATATTCTTTGATTGCTGTTCAGGGTCCTAAATCAAAAGAAGTAATACAAAAGGTATGCGATAAACAACTGGACCTTGAATATTATCACTTTTTTGAAGCAAAGATTGAAGGTTATGATATACTCATTTCCCGAACCGGCTATACTGGTGAAACGGGGTATGAACTCTATTTCAAAGGTGATGAAAAAGCTGCTGCAGAAATTTGGAGTAAAATCTTTGAAGCGGGTAAAGAATTTAATATACAACCAATTGGACTTGGAGCAAGAGATACTCTAAGACTTGAAATGGGCTTTTGTCTTTATGGGAATGATATTGATAAAAGCACAAATCCTCTTGAAGCAAGTCTGGGTTGGATAACAAAATTAAATAAAAATGATTTTATTAGTAAAAAAGCCTTATTGAATGTAAAAGCGAATGGAGTAAAAAGGAAATTAGTCCCTCTTATTTCAGACGAGAAAGCATTTCCACGCCATGGCTATGATTTAACTGTGGATGATAAAAAAATCGGTTCAATAACAAGTGGTACAGTAAGTCCTATACTCGACAAACCAATAGCGCTTGGATATGTTGATTCAAAATATGCAAATTTAGACACGAAGATTAATTTCTTAATCCGCGGAAAAGAAATTCCGGCAAGAATTGTAAAACTTCCTTTTGTTATAAAATAGGTTTAGGCAGTAAAAAAAATATGAAGATAAATGTCCTTTTTTCGCCTGTAAGTGTAAACGAACTTTATTTCACCGGCAAGATCTCAGTAGTAATTGATGCTCTCCGCGCTACAACAACAATAATTACGGCATTGGAAAACGGCGCTAAAGAAATTATACCTGTCAGCACGGTCGAATTTGCAATAAAAGTTTCCGGCGGCATGTTTGGCTGGCAGACTCTTTTAGGCGGTGAGCGTAATACAAAAAAGATAGAAGGCTTTGCATTGGGTAACTCTCCTCTCGAATACTCATCAGATGTAGTCTCTGGGAAATCAATTGTTCTTTACACAACCAACGGAACGAAAGCAATTGCTAAAGCAAAGTTTTCTTCTGAGCTTTTTATATGCGCATTTTTAAACATCTCGGCACTCGCAAAACATCTTGCATTTTTAAATTATGATTTGGAAATTATTTGTTCAGGAGGGTTAAATAACTTTTCAATGGAAGATTCTGTTTGCGCCGGGAAATTAATTTCCAAGATTGAAAAGCTTAACAATGATTTAGTTCTTTCAGATTCTGCAAGAGCAAGCCGGGCATTAAGTAAATCCTTCGGTAGGAACATTTTAAATATGATGAGAGATAATGAACACGGAAAACTTCTTATTGAAAACGGTTTTGAAGAAGATTTAACGTTTTGCAGTAAATTGAATAATTCAAATGCAATTCCGTATCTTAACGGGAAAGCTATAAAACTCTTGCCGGATAATATAAATTCTTTTCAGTCCGGGCCAGATGAAAAAACTGATTAAGGTTGTCTATGAAGAAAAAGGTTAAGCCAAATAAGCCGGCTATTGGAGAAAATCGTCCATCAATATTTGCCGGAAAGAAGAAAAAAATTTTTGGCATATTATTTATACTATTCTCTATTTTTATCCTGTTAAGCATTATATCTTATTCCCGGTTTGATAAAGCAAACTTAAGCTATAGCTTTTCTGATTTTAACCGAACAATTAATTGGCTTGGAATCTTTGGAGCGTATGTATCCGATTTCTTCATCAACTCAACGCTTGGAGTTTTTTCAATTATTTTCCCGGTTTTATTATTTGCCTGGGGACTTTCCTTATTCAATAAAATCAGTTATCGCAGGCTAATTAATGTTTCCAATTTCCTGTTGATTTCGGGTTTACTGCTTTCAACTTTCTTTGGAATTTTCAGAACCCATTTCCAGATCTTCCCGGATGTTTATGAACTTTCCGGTTCGGTAGGAGACTATCTTGGCATATCTCTTAGCCATTTACTTGGAGGAATTGGCAGTATAATATTCCTTTTTGCAGCAGTAATTATCTTACTAATTATTGCTTTTGATATTAAAATAGAAAATTTTTTCCATCTTATACAATCTATTTTTACCCACTCTTCAGAAGAAGACATAGAAGAATCGTCTAAAGATTTGGCCCAAATAGAGGACGACTCCAATCTTAAAAAAATTAGAGAATTAGGGAAAAGCAAGAAAAAACTTTTCGGAAAAAACAAAACTCCCTCTGCCGAAGAATTAAAAGAAAACGAACTAAAAGAGCAAACTAAAATAAGAATTATTCGTAAAGATGAACTACCCGCCAAGCAGCATGTAAATGAGATCCAAAATGAAGAACAGAAAAAAGTGGATTTAGGAAAAACAGGTGAGATTCCGGTTAAAGAAATTAATAAAGATAAAGAGGCCGAACTTCCGAATCAATGGGAAGAAAAAATAAATTACAAAAAACCGGGCTTTGATTTACTGGAACCAATTCCCAAAGAAGACTTTAAGGTTGCCGAAGAAGAACTTAAACGCAATGCTGAACTTCTTAAAGAGAAGCTAAAATTATTTGACATCGATATTAAAGATATTTCAGTAACTCCAGGACCTGTTGTTACACTTTACGAAATCGTACCTGCTCCGGGTGTTAAGATAAGCCGTATTGTTGGACTCGAACATGATATAGCCCTTGCCCTTGCAGCGAGAGGAATTAGAATAATAGCCCCCATTCCAGGCAAAAGCGCAATTGGCGTGGAAATTCCTAATGCCGAAGCTTCATTAGTGAATGCACGTTCTGTGCTTAGTAAAATTTCAGATTTCAAGTACGAACTTCCAATTATTTTAGGAAAACAAATTAACGGCGAAGTATATGGAGCCGATCTTTCAAAGATGCCGCATTTGCTTATTGCCGGATCGACTGGTTCAGGTAAAAGTGTTGGAATTAATATGATTATCGCCAGCTTACTTTATTCTAAGCACCCTTCTGAAGTAAAGCTAATTATGATAGACCCTAAAAAAATCGAGCTTTCTTTCTATAATAAACTGCGCCGTCATTATCTTGCTGTTTCGCCTGACCTTGAAGAGGAAATAATTACCAACCCGCAAAATGCAGTTATCCTGTTAAAGTCTGTTGAATTTGAAATGGAAAAAAGGTACGATAAACTTGCTAAAGCCGGCGTAAGAAACATTGTTGATTACAACCAAAAGGTTATTGACCCTAAAAAGAGACCAAAAGATACCGATGAAATCAAGCACCATCCAATCCCATATTTGATTGTTATAATTGATGAACTTGCAGATTTAATGATTACAGCCGGTAAAGAGGTTGAAGAGCCTATTGCACGTCTTGCACAGCTTGCCAGAGCCGTAGGTATTCATTTGGTCTTAGCTACACAACGTCCTTCTGTAAATGTTATTACTGGTGTTATTAAAGCAAACTTCAGCGCAAGGATTGCTTACCAGGTTGCAACAAAAATTGACTCACGTACAATACTTGATATGAATGGCGCAGAACAGCTTCTTGGACGCGGAGATATGCTGTTCCTCCCTACCGGATCACCAAAACCAATAAGGATACAAAATGCTTTTATTTCTACCGAAGAAGTGGAGAAATTGACAAATTATATTTATTCACAACCGGGTTTTTCAAAGCCATATTTTCTCCCTTCACTTTATGATAGGAAAAAAGATTCAGCCGGCGGCTTTTTGACAGACCTTGATCCTATGTTTGAGGACGCTGCGAGGGTAATTGTGCGGCATCAACAGGGATCTGTTTCACTATTACAACGTAGACTAAAACTTGGTTATTCCAGGGCAGCAAGGATTGTCGATCAGCTTGAGGAAGCCGGTATTGTCGGTCCTAATGACGGAAGTAAAGCAAGAACTGTTCTTGTGGAAAACGACGAACAGCTTGAGACTATTTTAAGATCCCTCTAAAACAATAGGACACTGATAACACGGAATTACAGCAGTAGATATGAGGATATTCCATGAAACAGAAAATGTACAACTATAATTTTCCCATATTCTTTTATTAAACAATTTTTATAGATTCCCGGCGCTAAATATTCTAATTTTTGACGGTATGAAAAAAACGACTATAATAATTACTTTTTTATTTGTTTTTATCTCTTCTTTATTTGCATTAGAAAGCGGAGAAGAATTGGTTAAGTTACTTCAGAACAAGTTTAACACAATTTCCGATCTTTCAGCCGATTTCCACCAAACTTCAAACGGTAAGGTTACATTAGCCGGAAAAATTTTTTATGCAAAAGTTAATAAAATGAGATTAGAATTAAAAAGTTTGACTATAGTATCAGATGGAAAAACAAACTGGAGTTATAATAAAAAAGAAAAAAAAGTTATCATCAGTAACTATGATCCGGACGATCCTTCAATTATATCATTGAAAAAAATTATAAATGATTACCCTTCTCACTGTACTTTAACTATAGAGAAAGATGGCAATACAAATATTCTGAACCTTATTCCAAGTAAATCGAAATTAAGCTTTAAAAATGCAAAAATTTATATAAGCTCCGATAATCTGATCCAAAAAATAAATTTAACAGATCAAAACAATAATCGTGTTCAAATAGAATTTTCTAATTACGAACTAAATAAAGATATTAGTACTTCAACTTTTACTTTTACACCTCCTAAAGGAAGCAAAGTTATTGACCTCCGATAAAAAAAAACCGATACAGCACATAAAGGGCTCACTGAAATATATATTTTCAATTCTACTTGCTGTTATTTTTTTATACATTGCTTTCCGTGGTGTAGACCTTCAACAGGTAATTAAAGATGTATCCCATGCTTCCATCTTCTGGATTATAATTTTAATCATCTCATCTCTAACATCGCATTTTTTGCGAGCATTAAGGTGGAAAGTTATACTTAGTTCTGTAAAAAAGGATACATCTTTAAAAAATCTTTTCGGCTCAATTATGATTGGTTATGGCGTAAGTTGTGTAGTTCCGCGTCTCGGCGAAATTACACGTGCGGTATTAATTGGTAAGTGGGAGAATTTATCCCGTTCTTCAATGTTTGGCACTGTTATTCTGGAAAGAATTATTGATGTAATATTCTTTTGCCTGGCAGTTTTGCTTTCTGCAATAATATGGAGTAAAAGTATTTACATAAATTTTCCCTGGTTAAAATCCGCTCTTTATCTTACGACATTTTTTATGATACTGGTATTCTTTGCCCTATTTCTTATCATTCATTATAAGGAGAAATTCTATAGTTCTGTTACCAAAGTTCTCGGATTTTTTTCGGAAAAAACAGCTCACAAATCCGTATATGTTTTTGAAATGCTTATCCTGGGTTTCTCAAGTTTAAAAGGAACAAAAAATTATATATTTACAATTGTACTTAGTATTATGATAATGCTGAATTATGCTTTAAATTCTTACCTTGGGTTCTATACCTTAGGCATGCAGGGTAATGTTACATTTGGAATGGCATGGGTTCTAATGAGTATCGGCTCCATTGGCGTAATTATTCCAACACCCGGTGGACTTGGTTCATACCATGCACTTGCTACAGCCGTATTGACTTTATTATTTCATTTCCCTCAGCCTGAAAGTTTAGCATACGCAGTTCTGACACATTTTATTTCTTACTTTTTGTTTATTTTTACTGCACTTTTCTTTTTCTTTTTATTAAATAAACAGCATGAGAATCTCTTTAAAATAATAGAAACCGATATAGAAAAATGAGAAAATACATATATTTAATCATTTCTGCCCTTATTATTACAGGGACATCATATGCGCAGTATGATTTTCGTGCAGGAATGGGAATTTCATTAGTGAATACTCCTTCGCTGATTGATTATTTAAATCAAAACTTCGCTCCTTCAAATCAACAGCTTGGTGTTTTTAATTCATCTATAGTTTTTTCAGGTGAAGCGGGATATTTTGTAAATGACAGCTATGAAATAAGTTTGGATTTTTCTTATTTATTAAATTCATACAACTTTTCATATAATCCAGGGTTGTACAAGTTAAGCTATGATTTCATTATGCCAACATTGGTAAACTATTATGTTATAAGAGGAACCGGATACAATTTTAAATTTGGCGGCGGCATAGGCCCCCGTTTCACCAATGCAGATCAACAGTTGCCAGCTCAACCCTCAATTACTTATAACTCAGTTGGCTTTGGATTTCTTCTTAAAGCAGAGGGGAATACATTATTGAGTGATAACTTCTATGCTAATATTGGGGTTGATCTGAGATACGATTTTAATGGAGAGCCTAAGAATGGCAATTTGTATTTAGTTAATCCAAATTATAATGAGAATGTAAACTTTAATTCTCTTTCTGTAGGAATTCATCTTGGAGTATCTTACATCTTTTAGGAGGTTTAATTGAATTTATTAGAGGCAATACTTCTTGGAATTATACAGGGGCTTTCAGAATTTTTACCGATAAGCAGTACCGGACATCTAACGCTTTTTGGAAAATTATTTAATCTTATTTCCAATCAACGGCCGGAAGAATGGACTGCATTTATTGCGGTGATACAACTTGGGACTCTTATCGCAGTTATTATTTATTTCCGGAATGATATACGGAAAATTATTCTTGACTTTATAAATGAAAATTTAAAGCAAAGGGTGAAATTTTCCGAACAAAAACTTAATTCTAAATTGGGATGGCTCATTATTATTGGTTCTATACCGGTCGGGATTATAGGTAAATCATTAGAGAAAGTAATTGAAGGCACTCTGACGAAAAACCTCTATGTTATTGCTTGCAGCTTAATTGGGCTGGCGATAATCTTAGCTATTGCAGAAAAAACTGCTCAGCTAAAAAAAGAGATGAAAGATATAACACGATGGAATGCTTTCTGGATAGGAGTAGCGCAATGTTGTGCATTAATACCCGGTTCAAGCCGCTCCGGCACAACCATAACCGGAGGTTTATTTCTTGGCTTAAACAGAGAGACTGCTGCAAGATTCTCTTTCTTGTTAAGTATCCCGGCTGTGTTAGCAAGCGGTCTTTTGGAGCTTTATGAAGCAAGGAAATTTTTAAATCCCGGCATGACATTATATATGGTAACTGCAACGATTTTTGCTTTTATATTCGGTTATTTTTCTATAGATTTTTTACTGAAATATCTAAAACGCAATACTACTTTTGTATTCATTTATTACCGGATAGCACTTGGAATCGTTATTCTCGTTCTACTTTCAATACACATAATTCAGCCATAGGAGGTGATATGAAAAAAATATTATTAATAATCTTTTTTTTAACTACTTTAGTTTTAGGATGTAATCAAAACAGACAAGGAAAATCAATGAGCGATTCAATAATATCATCAGATTCAATAATTGTTGCGCAAATTAACACAAACATGGGAACCATTGAATGCGAATTACTACCTCTTGTTGCTCCCAAAGCATCCGATAATTTTATCGGTCTGGCTAAAAAAGGATATTATAATGGATTGACATTCCACAGGGTAATAGAAAACTTTATGATTCAAGGCGGAGATCCAAACGGAAACGGTACCGGCGGTGAAAGTGTCTGGGGTGGGTTTTTTGACGACGAGTTCAATCAGGATATTAAATTTGATTCT
This sequence comes from Ignavibacteriales bacterium, assembly GCA_003142915.1. GTDB lineage: Bacteria > Bacteroidota > Ignavibacteria > Ignavibacteriales > Ignavibacteriaceae > FEN-1297. The sequence goes on from PLNZ01000268.1 coordinate 10,535, forward strand.
GCAGGAGTAATTGCAATGGCTAACCGGGGCCCAAACACAAATGGAAGCCAGTTTTTTATTACATTGGCAGCAACTTCCTATTTAAACTATCATTATACCATTTTTGGCAAAGTTATTGGAGGAATGGATGTAGTTAAAGAAATTGGGAAGGTTAAAACTACCAAACCTTATGATATGCCGGTAACTAAAGTTGTAATTGACTCGGTTGCAATTGTTCACATGGCAAAAAGTAAATAAGAATATTCAACTATATTTTATGCGGCAGCTAAAACGGGATTAAAACAAAGAGATTTATGTCAAAGACAAAAGTCAATATCCCTTCGATCAGCCAAATTAAAAACGAACTGATAAACAGGAAAATACTTCCTGTTTATTTCTTTTTAGGAGAGGATTCATATTCAATAGAAACGGGTTCAACTTTAGTTGAAGAAGCTGTAAAGCCTTTTATTGAATCTGATTTTGATAAAGAAACATTCTATGGGGAAGATAAGAATCTAAACGAAATATTAGACTTTGCTTCTGCATTCCCATTCGGAACGGGGAAGAAACTAATCATTTTAAAAGAATTTGAGAAAATAAAAGATAAAAAACAACTTACTTCTTATGTTAATTCACCTTCGGAATTCACGGTATTAATAATTATAAATAACGGCTCTATTTCAAACCTTGATACAGAACCATATAAGAGTTTGATTGAGAACAAATTTATATTTGAGGGAAAAGAATTAAAGGGAGAAAGTCTTGTTGAGTGGCTGGTAGGAATTGTAAAAGCTAAGGGTAAAATTTTATCTTTTGAAAATGCACATATGTTAATTGACATCGTTGGTGAGAACAGGGAGATGCTGGAAGCCCAGTTGGAAAAGATTTTTGTATACTTAAATGAAAATAAAAAAATTTCTTTAGAGTCTCTTATAGCATTATCCACTTCGTTAAAGGAGTATAATATATTTGATCTTCAAAATGCTATAGGGAAAAAGAATAAAGCCCTATCGTTAAAAATTGCCTATAACATGCTCGAAAAAGGCTCCGATTCTACTCATATTGTTTACATGCTTACAAGGTATTTTATGGGGCTCTCAAGGATTAATGAGCTGAACGCTAAGAAAGTTCCCGTGCAGGCGGTTGCAAGAATAGTAGGTACAAATTATTATTATTATAGAGACCACCTTAATGCGAGAAAAATTTATTCTGATCGAGACCTCTATAGAAGCATACAGTCTTTACTTAAAGCCGATCTTTCAATCAAGACTACTTCCTCGGATAATAAAAGCATTATTACTATTCTTATTTCTGAAATCATACAATAAATAGACATCTTCAAAAAATAAGATGATTTTTCTGTCTAATTATTGACCTTTTAACCGTTATTCCTAATGCGCAAATTGAATTAAAAAAACCTTGAAAATCACCTCAAATCTTCACTAAAAGAAAGAATTTAGGAATACTTAGCCTAAATTGAGTGCACAATCTTTTGAAATTAACGTTAATCTTTTCTATATTACATTTTAAAATTTAATTATATAATACAAAACTGTTAGGTTGGGAATATGAAAAAAGGAATTCATCCGAATTACAGACCGGTTGTTTTTCAAGATGCTTCATGTGAGTTTGCAATTTTAACCCGTTCCACTGTTCAAACAGGTGATACAATTAAATGGGAAGACGGCAATACTTATCCTTTAGTAAAGTTAGAAATTTCGAGCGGGTCACACCCATTTTTTACAGGTAAACAGAAATTATTGGATACTGCCGGGCGGGTTGAAAAATTTAATAAGAAATACGCCAGAACCAAATAAACAATATCTTGATTTAAGTTTTTCTTAACTTTTAGTACTTAAAAGCCAGTTTTCAACTGGCTTTTTTAGTTATATACAATACTATCTTTAGATGTAACCTTATATTAGAAGAATCTTAAGTTAAAAAGTACTAATTTACTTTATAAAAAATTTGTTTCAATACTTTTTGCTTTCAAAATATTGAAATTTTTATTCAATATTTTTCCGTAAAAAAATTTATTGTTTTCAATATGACACAACTGGAAGAACATAAAATCCAAAATTTGTATGAGGGTGTGAGAGGGCTTGCGGTAAAAATTCTGAACCGGGTCGAGCGAACCGACGCATATCTTGAAAAGCTCCTCGATAATGAAATGCGCAACAGCGAGTTAAGCGGGCAGGATAAGGCGCTGCTTTATGAAATAGTTCACGGTGTTATCCGATGGATGGGTAGATTAGACTGGGTATTAAATGGTTTTTACAAAGGACAGTTCTCCAAAGCAATACCTAACTTAAAAAACGCTCTGCGCGTTGCGCTCTACCAGATAATGTTCCTGGAACGTATTCCCGAACATGCTATCGTTAATGAAGCTGTGGAATTTGTAAAAAAACTTCAAGGACAGAAACCGGCAGACTTTACAAATGCAGTTTTAAGAAACATTATAAGGAGCAAAAATGCAATCAGATATCCTGATCCTGAAGAAGATCTCGTCGGGTATTTAAGTGCTTATTATTCTCACCCTTCGTGGATGGTTAAGAGATATTTAGAACGTTTCGGAAGAGAAGCGACTGAAAAACTTCTTCAGGCAAATAACGAGAAACCATATCTTACACTTAAAATAAATGCTCTTAAAACAACTCCGGAAGAATTTAAGCATCTCCTTAATTCCGTAAATTTAAAATTTAACCAGGGTAAATATCTTCCGGAATTCTTTCAACTTCAAAACCTAACGAATATAACCGCATGGGATTATTTTATTCAAGGATACTTTAATGTTCAGGATGAAAGCGCAGGTCTTGCATGCAGGCTGTTAGACGCAAAACAGGGGATGAGAATACTTGATCTTTGTGCTGCTCCCGGAGGTAAATCCGCTTACATCGCCGGACTTATACACGATAAAGGAGAAATTATTGCTCTAGACAGGTACGACAGCAGATTACAGATTATGCGCAAAAATATAGAGCGTCTTGGAATTAAAAGCATTAAAACAATAGAAGTTAATGCTCTCGAATATAACGATGCACCGTTTGACCGGATACTTACCGACACACCATGCCTGGGGTCAGGTACACTTTCAAAAAAGCCGGATATAAAATGGAAGAAAGATCTATTTGATCTAAGAAAAATATCTGATTTACAATATGAGCTTCTGGTTAAGGCTTCTACATTATTGAAAACAGGCGGTGTTATGGTCTATAGCACTTGCTCTATTGAACCCGAGGAAAATTTTGAGATAGTAAAAAAATTCTTAAATAATCATCCACAGTTCAAACTTAAAGATGCTTCCGAGGTACTACCGAAAGAACTTGCTGATGAGCACGGCTGTATTCAGACTCTTCCCCATATTCATCATATGGATGGAGCATTTGCGGCTAAACTTGTAAAGGAAGAATAAATTTTATACGAATGGTTTACTTTAAAGGTTCTAAATATATTAACTTTTTTCTTGCAACAATAGATTTAATTTTATTAGATTATTGACAAAATAAATTTCAATTTTATAATAAATAACAATGTTAAATAAATTTTCAGAAGAACTAAAAGAAGCGCGTATAAATAAAGAACTCTCCCTACAACAGATTGCGGCAAGGACCCGAATTGATCTTAAATTTTTGGAAAATCTTGAAAACGGCAATTTTGCTTTTTTGCCCGAACTATACATAAAAGCTTTTATAAGGGAATATGCAAAGCTTGTAGGATTAGATGAAAAAATTACATTAAAAAAATTTGATGCCGCTAAAAGAGGTAAAGCCTATGATGAACTTGGTAATACCGAAGATGATACTAAGAAATTAAAATTAGAGGAAGTGAAACAGTCTAAGCCACAGTCCGATACTCCATCATATACACCAACTTTCAAAGCATTTGACTCATCAAATCAACAAACTGAAACTTCTTCTGAGCTTGCTAAAAAGAAGAAATTGTTGATAGGAATAGCTATTGGAATAGTAATTATTTTTGCAATTGTTTATTTTGCCTTTATAAAGGGAAGTTCAGATATAATTGTCTCCGAGAAACCTTACGATCAAGTTCAAAAAGATAACGAAGAGCGATTCACAACGGAGACTCAAAAACCGGCTGTAGCTGATTCAATTTTTGTTGTAAAATCTGACAGCTTATCATTAGTACTGAAATCAAATGATGCTTCGTGGATCAAAATATTAATTGACGGTACTAAGACTGAAGAATTTACACTTTTCCCTAATTCATATAAAGAAGTAAAGGCGCTTAATAATTACCGGATGACAATCGGTAATGCCGGCGCAATCCAAATCAAGTTAAATAATAGACCCTTAAACTTCTTCGGTAATAAGAACGAAGTCAAATATGTTTCTATTGACAGCACAGGATTGCAATATTTAACATCTTCCCCAAATCCTTGAATCGAAAGATGCCCGTTAATATTGAAAAACAAATTGATGAACTTAGGAAAATTATCAGGGAATATGATTACAGGTACAATGTCCTCGCAAATCCGATTATAGGCGATGAAGAATATGACCTGCTGGTTAAAGAGCTTGAAAAGCTTGAAGCAGAATACCCTGAACTCATAACCCACGATTCGCCTACACAGCGTGTAGGTAAAGACCTTACAAAGGACTTTAAACCGATTACACATAAAGTTCCTATGCTAAGCCTTGCGAATACTTATAACGAGGAAGAACTTTTTGATTTTGACAGAAAAGTTAGAAGCGGACTTTCAGCAGATGAGAAGGTGGAATATGTAGTGGAGCCTAAAATTGACGGCGCTTCAGTAAGTATAAATTATGTTAACGGGTATTTGAAAACCGCTGCTACAAGAGGTGATGGAACTGTTGGTGAAGAAATTACCGTTAACGTCCGAACGATTAAATCTGTTCCTCTCAAATTAAATAAGCCCAAATTGATTAATTATAAATTAAATGATTTTGAAGCTCGAGGTGAAATCTTTATGAAAATAAAAGATTTTCAGAATTTCAATAAAGAAAGAGAAGAACAGGGTGAAAAATTATTTGCAAATCCGAGAAACTCGGCTGCAGGAACTTTAAAAATGCAGGATCCGAAGATTGTGGCGAAACGTCCGTTAAATATTTTTTTCTACATGCTTATAAGTACGGAAGAAGAGTTTAACTCCCAATTAGAAAATTTAAAAATACTGAAAGAACTAAGTTTTAATGTAAACACTGAATATAAACTCTGCAAAAATATAGAAGAAGCCCTGGAAGCATGCCGCGAACTTGAAAAGAAAAGAGATTCATTGGAATATGAAATAGACGGTGCAGTAATAAAAGTTAACTCTATAAGGCAGCAAAAAATTTTAGGCAGTATAGCAAAATCACCCCGCTGGGCAGTAGCATTCAAATTCAAAGCAAAGCAGGCATTTACTACAATTAATAAAATTACCTGGCAGGTCGGACGCACCGGTGCAGTTACACCCGTAGCCGAACTTGACCCGGTATTTTTATCCGGTTCAACTATAAGCAGAGCAACTCTTCATAATTATGATGAAATTAAGAGAAAAGATATTCGTATCGGCGATAGAGTCGTTATTGAAAAAGGCGGTGATGTAATTCCCAAAGTAGTAGCGGTTGTTTTAAGTGAAAGAAGGCGCAACAGTAAACCTGCAAAACCTCCTGCAGATTGCCCTATTTGTGATACTCCACTTTACAAACCGGAAGATGAAGTTGCTTATTACTGTGAAAACACAGAGTGTCCCGCACAAATAAAAGGCAGGATTGAACATTTTGCTGCACGCGGGGCTATGGATATTGAGGGTCTGGGTGAAGCATTAATTGAATTATTTGTTGAGAATGGGTTTCTTCGTACTTATGCAGATAT